>DATIOS010000434.1:0-2518 GCA_035472915.1 Thermoanaerobaculia bacterium | reverse complement strand
GGGGAGCTGAGGCGGCGGCGTATGGGGCGCATGCGCTGCTCGCCGAGCCCCGGCTCGCCGCGGCCATTTTCTGGCAGCGTCACCCGCCGTTGCTCGGCCGCACGCTGAAGGAGATCGAGGTCTGGCCCGGGGTGGATACGGGTTGGAAGCAGTCGATGATCGCGGCAGTCTCGACCGTCGGGGCGCCGCCGGGATCGAAGCCGGAGTCCGTGGATTGGCTGCCGCTGGTCATCGATACCGCCGAGGCGGAAACGATCTCGCTTCCCGTCTTCCGCCGCCGCCAGTGGCCGGCTCGCTGGCGCCTCGTTCAGGTCCGAAGCGAGGCCCTGGCCGGCGTCAATCTGCCGCCGGCGGCCGCTGCGCCGGGGACCTCCGCGCTCGCTTTCGCCGCGGTACCGTGCCGTCGACGGTCACTCCGTGAGCAGCTCCTGCTCAGGCCGTGAGCGTCTTGCCTGGCCGCCACCGATCTCCACAACACCTGTTGAAAACCCTGTGGGAATCCCCGCTTTCAGGAGGAGGAACGCTCGGCGCCATCGCGGTTTGCCGCTCTTTGAACAATTCTTTGTGCAGTCCAGGTAAGCTGTTTTGAATCAGCGAGTTGAAAAATTTCTTCGCTCCCCGACGGAGAGGATTATGCGAAATTATCTCCGCCGGAACCGGCGATTTCCACAATCTGGAGGCGTGTCCTCCAGGGAGGGCGCTTTAGGCGAAACCTCAGCGGTGATAGATCTCAGATACGAAGGGACCGGCCATGAAATGGACGGGGTCGATCTGACTCTGCAGGCAGACGCCCTGGACGTCCTCGGCGAGCAGGAAGCGGGCCGATTCCGCGAGACCGGCGGCGGTGGTCCCCTGGATGGCCTTGAGCCTGCGGGCCCCTACCTGGCAGGGGTGGATCAGGTGCGTGCTCTCCACGCGCCGGAGCACTCCCTGACCGTCGCGTCCCTCGACGGCCGCGTAGGTCACCACCAGGTCGTCGTCGACGAAGGGAACAGCCTCCTCCATCTTCTGCAACAGATAGCTCGTGAGGTCCACGCCGGCGGGTGCGTTCTCCAAGAGCTCCTCGACCCACGCGTAGTGCCCCGGATACCGCAGGGTCTTGTAGTCGAGGTGGCGGACCTTGCCGGCCAGGGCGATGGGGAGATCGGCCGCGCCGCCCGAGGTGAGAGCCTCCTCGTAGACGACGCCGTTGAGGACGATCGTGGCCCGGTCGGCCAGCGACGGCCGGGTGGTGCGTTGGTGGTCGCGCAGCACGGTGGCGGGCTCGACGTACTCGGTGGCGACGCCGACGGAGCTCCAGGTGAAGCCATAGAAGTGAGGCGGCCGGACGGTGGTGGTGAGGGCGCCGACGCGCATCTCCAGGCAGTCCACCGAGTCGACGCCGTGCTCGCGGCAGAAGCGCTGGAACAGATGATGCCCGAGGACGTCGATGTAGCCCGGCGCCAGCCCCGTCTGCAGGAGAAAGCCCTGCTCGGCGCCGTCGGCGATCTCCAGGATCTCCTCGGTCTCCTTGACGTGCTCCGTGAGGTTGGCGTAGTGGATCGCGTGCTTGCGGGCGAGCCGCGCCATCCGCGGCGCCTCCTTACCCGGCAGACAGTCGAGAAGGATGTCCGCCCCGGCGAGGACGCTTTCGAGCTCGGCGCTGGTCCCCGCGGACGGCAGATGGAAGGCGTGGACCTCTCCCGGCCGCGTCGAGCCCTCGCGGATCCAGGCCGCCGTCGCTCGAGTCCGTTCGAGGCTGGAATCGCCGATGAAAAGGTCGGTCTCGAAGTCACCGAGCTCCCGCAGCAGGAGACCGGTGGCACTGCCCATTCCGCCGGCTCCGGCGATCACGATCTGGTGCTTTTTGCTCATGCGTTTGACGCGCGTTCGTCGCGCGGCTCTCTCCGTGGAGTCGCTCGCGGATTTCGATGGATCCCGTGCGGGGGTCAGGGTTGGCCGGGATGCAAATCTCTGGCGATGGGCAACCCGGCGGGGAAGCCGGCGCATCCTAGCACCCGCCCATCTTGAGGGTCAAACTTGGGGGGTCAAACCGGGTCAACGCGCGGTTTCGGCGGAGCCCCCGCCGGAGCGCCGGCGCACGGGCTGGCCGGCGAGGGCGGTCTTGTTGCGGCCGGTCTCTTTCGCCACGTACATGGCGGCGTCGGCCAGGCGCAGCAGGGTGCTCTTGCTGGCTTCGAGCGACAGCTCGGGCTCCAGGTGCAGGCGCAGCGTCGCGATGCCGATGGAGCAGGTGATGCCCTTCAGATTCAGCGGCTCCGGCTGGATGTCTCCCGGAGCGGTGCAGAAGGTCGTGCCCACGATCTCCGCCCGCAGGTCTTCGGCCACGTCGATGGCCCCTTCGAGCTCATAGCCGGGCAGCAGCAGCACGAACTCGTCGCCGCCGTAGCGCGCCGGGATGCCTCCCAGCGGCGCCACCTTGCGGCGCAGCAGATGCCCGACCTCGCGCAGCACCTGGCTGCCGGACAGGTGGCCGTGCGTGTCGTTGACGTGCTTGAAGTAGTCGAGGTCGAGGAAC
>DATIOS010000433.1:0-4160 GCA_035472915.1 Thermoanaerobaculia bacterium | reverse complement strand
AGAATGGGCTGTTGCCGGGCTCTGCGATCTTTCCCGTCAACAGATGCAGATTATAGACCATGTGGTTTGCCCACACGCCGCGGACGTGCTGGTTGAAACCCATGGTCCAGAGGCTGACCACCTTGGTCTTGGGATCGGCATAGAGCTCGGCCCCGCGAGATTCTGGACGAGGCCGTGGAGCTCTCGGGTCTATCCGTCGCGATCATCGACAGCGACCGCTTTGCCGCGGTGGCCGACTCTCACGTGGCGCTCTGTGCCTCGGGCACGGCGACTCTGGAAGTGGGCCTGCTGGGTACTCCCATGGTCATGGTCTACCGGCTGGCGAGCTGGACCTACCTCCTCGCTCGCCTTTTGGTGCGCCTGCCCAACGTCGCCCTGGTCAACCTGGTGCTGGGCCGGCGGGTGGTGCCCGAGCTGATCCAGGGGCAGGCCAACCCCGAACGGATCGCCGCCGAAGCCTCCCGGTTGCTGACCGATGCCGGAGCGCGCCAGGAGATGCGGGCGGCGCTCGCCGAGGTGCGCTGCCGCCTCGGAGCCGGCGGCGCCAGCCGGCGGGCGGCGGGAGAGGTGGCGGAGATGCTTGCGGAGGCGTCGTCCAATTGAAAAAGATGTCGTCCTTTTTCTGGCGCTACCTGCGCGTTTACACCGGCTGGGCTTTCCTGGCCGCCGCCGGAATTCTCGTCTATGCCGCGGCCACAGCGGGAACGGCGGCCCTGATCAAGCCGATCTTCGGCGAGGTGCTCCTTGCCGGCGATACGGTCCCCGGGCCTCTGGGTGCCATCACTTCGTCTCCGCCGGCCAGTGGATCGAAAGGGCCGGCGAGCGGAGCTCTCGGCGACCTCAAAAAACGGCTCAACCTGGCGCACCAGATCGATAGCAGCTACGAGTCGCTGAAGCGCCACCTGGGGATCAACCGCGACAACGTCGTCTACTTCGTCCCTCTCCTCTTCGTGCTGGTGTTCCTGCTGCGGTCGCTCGCCGACTTCGTTTCGGGCTACGCGTTCCAGCACATCGGACTGGGAGTGACGACGGACGTTCGCAACGATCTCTACCGGCGCATCCTTCAGCAGTCGAGCCGCTTCCACGCCGATCACCCGTCGGGAGAGCTGGTGGCCCGCGTCATCAACGACGTGGCGCTGATGCAGAACGCGGTCGCCAACCGTCTCCTCGATCTGTTCCAGCAGTCTTTCACCCTGGTCGCCCTCCTGGCCCTGCTGCTGTCGACCCACTTCAAGCTGGCGTTGATCTCGCTGGTGGCAGCGCCGGTGCTCCTCTATCCGATCATCCGCTTCGGCAAGGGGATGCGGCGGACGAGCCACCGCAGCCAGGAGCGCATGGCGGACCTCGCCAGCCTGATGACCGAGGGAGTGCGCGGCCACCGGGTGGTGAAGGCCTTCGGCATGGAGGAGTTCGAGCTGAACCGCTTTCGCGAGGCCACACGGCGGCATCTGCGGGTGAATCTCTGGGCCCAGATGCTGGCCAACTCGGCCGGCCCGGTGGTCGAGTCGATCGCGGTGGTGGGCGCCGCAGGCCTGTTGATCTATGCCGGCAAGTCGATTCGCGCCGGTGAGCTGTCGGCGCCGGAGCTGGTGCAGTTCCTCACCACGCTGCTGATGCTCTACGATCCCATCCGCAAGCTCAACAAGGTGAACCTCATCCTGCAGGAGGCCATGGCCTCGGGCCAGCGCGTGGCGCGGCTGATGGACATTCCGGACGACATTCAAGAGCGTCCCGGGGCTCGCGAGATCGCCACCGTGCGCGAGGCCATCGCCTACGAGAGGGTCTCCTTCTCCTACGAGGAGCGGCCGGTGCTGCGCGAGGTCTCGATTTCCATCCGGGCGGGCGAGATCGTGGCGCTGGTCGGGCCGTCGGGAGCAGGCAAGTCGACGCTGGTCAATCTCCTGCCCCGCTTCTTCGACCCCAATGCCGGGCGGCTGTCCATCGACGGCGTGGACATCCGCGATCTGAAGCTCAAGAGTCTGCGCGCGCTCATCGGCATCGTCACCCAGGACACGGTGCTGTTCAACGACTCCATTCGCAACAACATCGCCTACGGCCGCTTCGACCTGCCTCTGGAGCGGGTGCGGGAAGCGGCTGCGGCGGCCTATGCCGACGAGTTCATCATGCAGCTGCCCAGGGGCTATGAGACGGTGATCGGCGAGTCGGGTGTGCGCCTGTCGGGTGGCCAGCGGCAGCGCCTGGCCATCGCCCGGGCGCTGCTCAAGAACGCGCCCATCCTGATTCTCGACGAGGCAACCTCGCATCTCGACAGCCAGTCCGAGGCTCTGGTGCAGAAAGCCCTTTACAACCTGATGCAGGGGCGTTCGACGCTGGTCATCGCCCACCGCTTGTCGACCGTGACGCGGGCGGACCGCATCGTGGTGGTGGAAGCGGGCCGCATCGTGGAAGAGGGCTCCCACGACGAGCTGCTGGCGCTCGGCGGCTCGTACAAGCGACTGTTCGACCTGCAGTTCCGAGTGTGAGCCCGCCCGTTGGGATCGTCTCGTTCGTGGCGGCCTGGTTCATCCGGCTGCTGCGGTCCACGGTGCGGCTGCGCCATCACGGCGACGAGCGGTTGCGCCAGTGGGAACGGGGAGAGCAGCGGTTTATCCTCGCCTTCTGGCACCGCCACTTGTTGCTGATGCCGTACGCTTATCGGGGCCGCCGGATCTCGGTGCTAGTGAGCCAGAGCGGCGACGGCGAGCTCATCGCCCGCACCGTCGCCAGGCTGGGGATCGACTCCACTCGAGGCTCGAGCAGCCGGGGCGGCATCGCCGGCATGCGCTCGCTGCTGCGCAAGGCGGCTGAAGGCTGGGACATCGCCTTCACGCCCGACGGGCCCCGTGGCCCGGCGAGCGAAGTCCAGCCCGGCGTGATTCTGGCGGCGGCCTCGACGGGGCTGCCCATCGTGCCCGTGGCATTGGCCGCGAGCCGGGAGAAGCGGCTCCACTCCTGGGACCGCTTCGTGATTCCCCTGCCGCTGTCGACCGTGCACTTCGTCTACGGCGAGCCCCTCGCCGTTGCACGCAGGGGCGACCTCGGCGCGGCGGCGGCCGAGCTGAAGCGGCGGTTGGATGGGATGGAGGCCGAGGCGGAGCGATGGGCGGCGGGGTGAGGGTGAGGACGTGCTACGATTTGTCTCAGCGAGGAGGTATCCATGGAGGTCCTACTTCAAGTTCCAGATGAAATCGTCGAACGGCTCCAAGTTCGATCGGAGGATCTTCCTCGCCAGGCCCTGGAGTCTCTGGCTGCCGAATTCTATCGCGCTAAGTTGTTGAGCTCTGCCGAGGTCCAACAGATGCTTGGCTTCGAGACCCGGTGGCAGACTGACGCGTTCCTCAAGGAGAAGGAGGCGTACTTGCGCTATTCCTCAGAGGATCTGGACAAGGACATCGAGGCCTTTCGCAGGCTATCGGGCCGGTGAGGGCCATCTCCGATACTTCTCCGATCTCCTATCTCCTCCTGATCGGCGAGAGCGGCATCCTGCCGGCCTTGTACGAACGGATTTTCATTCCTCAGGCGGTCGCCACGGAGCTCACGCATACTGAAGCGCCTCCGGTTGTGAGAGAGTGGATGGCGAAGCCTCCAGCCTGGTTGGAGATCCGTCTGGTCCAGCCAAGGATTCCTCGGGATTTACGACACCTTGACCCCGGCGAGCGCGAAGCAATTCTCCTGGCAGAAGACCTTCGGGCGGATCAGGTCGTCATCGATGATTGGGAGGCGCGGGAAGCCGCTGCAAGACGAGGCTTGATGGTGACCGGTCTCGTCGGAATTCTCGATCAAGCTGCAAGAAGATCGATCATCGACCTGGCCGGGGTGGTCGAGCGGCTTCGGAGGACCAGTTTTCACGTCGCTCCCTGGCTGCTGAAAGATCTTCTCGACCGGCACGTTCGGTGACAATCTGGACCTTGAGGGGACCCATCGATGCGCAGCATGACCGGTTACGGGGAAGCGTCGGGAGAGAACGCTCGGCATGGCGTGACGGTGAGCGTGTGGCAGATGTCGCAATGGGGCCAGGACCAGCTCGCGCTCGAGCGACGTGCGTTTCGTGCGGCTGAATTTCAGGCCGCAGTGACTGTGCTCAAACTCGCAGCTTAGGTCCGCTCAATAGCGGTCCCCGCTTTCGCGGGGACGAACCGGCGAAGTCGCTGGCTAAAATT
>DATIOS010000432.1:0-3412 GCA_035472915.1 Thermoanaerobaculia bacterium | reverse complement strand
CGACAGGAACAGCCGGTAAATGCCGTCGATGAGGTCGGAGACGTAGCAGAAAGAGCGGGTCTGCGCCCCGTCGCCGAACACGGTGAGCGGCTCGTTGCGGAGCGCCTGTCCGATGAGGGACGGCACGATGCGCCCGTCGTTCGGCCGCATCCGCGGCCCGTACGTGTTGAAGATGCGGACGATCCGCACCTCCAAGCCGTGGTAGCGGTGATACGCCATGGTCATCGCCTCGGCGAAGCGCTTGGCCTCGTCGTAGACGCCGCGCGGACCGACCGGGTTGACGTTTCCCCAGTAGGTCTCTTTCTGCGGATGCTCCTTGGGATCGCCGTAAACCTCGGAGGTGGAGGCGAGAAGGAAACGAGCCCGCTTCGCCTTGGCCAGGCCGAGGCTGTTGTGGGTGCCGAGGGAGCCGACCTTCAAAGTCTGGATAGGCAGCTCCAGGTAGTCGATGGGCGAGGCGGGCGAGGCGAAGTGGAGGACGAAGTCGACCGGCCCTTCCACCTCGAACGATTTCGAGACGTCGTGCTCCAGGTACTCGAAGCCGTCCCGGTTGTTGAGATGGGCGATGTTTTCCTTCCGCCCGGTGAGCAGATTGTCGACGCAGACCACCTGGTGCCCTTCGGCGAGAGCCCGCTCGCAAAGGTGAGAGCCAAGGAAACCGGCGCCGCCTGTGATGACCACCCGGCTCATGACCGTCCTCCGGCCGCGCGCACCGGTTCGGGCACGGTCTCTTCGGACAATGGCAGCACTTTGGGGACTCCTTCCGGGCGGCCGATCGAGATATACCGGAAGCCGGCGGCCGCCATCTTCTCCGGATCGTAGAGATTGCGCAGGTCGATGACCAGCGGCTGCCGCAGCAGCTCGTGGAGACGGTCGAGCTCGAGCTTCCGGAACGGGTTCCACTCGGTGATGATGACCAGGGCGTCGGCGCCATCGGCAGTCTCGTTGGCGTTCTCGCAGTAGGTGACGGTGGGAAAGAGCGGCTTGCAGCCTTCCATGGCCTCTGGATCGAAGGCCCGCACCGTGGCGCCGCGGTCGAGCAGCCCCTGGACGATGGGCAGGGCCGGCGACTCGCGCATGTCATCTGTATTCGGTTTGAAGGAGAGTCCGAGGACGGCAATTGTCTTGCCGGCAATCTCGCCCAGGGCGTTCTCGATCTTGGTGATCATCCGCTTCTGGGTGACCTCGTTGACCTCCAGGACGGCCTCGATGATGCGGAACTTGAGCCCCTGGTCGCGGGCGATCTGGGCCGCGGCCCGCGTGTCCTTGGGAAAGCAGGAACCGCCATAGCCGGGGCCGGCGGAGAGGAACTTCGGGCCGATCCGGTTGTCGAGCCCCATGCCCTTGGACACCACTTCGACGTTGGCGCCCCAGGCTTCGCAGATCTGGGCCACCTCGTTGATGAACGAGATTTTCGTGGCGAGGAAGCCGTTGGAGGCGTACTTGATGAGCTCGGCGGTCTCGACGTCGGTGACGATGAACGGCACGTCCGCGGCGGCGAGCGGCGAGTAGACGTCCTTCATCAGCTCCGCGGCTCTCGGGTCTTTGGTGCCGATGACCACGCGGTCGGGGTGCATGAAGTCTTCGATCGCCGAGCCCTCGCGCAGGAACTCGGGGTTGCTCACCACGGCGAACTTGTGGCGGCTCCCCGCACCCTCGCGGACAATGGCCTCGATCATCTGGCCGGTGCCGATGGGCACCGTGCTCTTGGTGACAATGATCTTGTAACCGTTCAGATGCTGGGCGATGGAGACCGCGACCTCGCGGATGAAGGTGAGGTCGGCCGAGCCATCGGACTTCGGCGGCGTGCCCACGGCGATGAAGACCGCCTGGGCCTCCTCGATGGCGGGGCCGAGGTCGGTGGTGAAACGCAGCCGGCCCTCTTCCATGTTCTTCTGCACGAGGGTCTCGAGACCGGGCTCGTAGATGGGGACCTTGCCGCGGGACAGGCCTTCCACCTTGGCGTGGTCCTTGTCCACCCCCACGACGTGCATTCCGAAGTCCGCCAGACAGACGCCCGTCACCAGACCGACGTAACCGCTACCGACGACACAGATGTTCATATTGAATCAGGCTCGCTCAAGAAATGTTAGAAGTTTTGAGACGTTCGGCGTGCTCACGATACCAGGAGACGAAGCGGTGCAGACCTTCCCGGATGGGCACCTTCGGGGAGTAACCCAGAACTCGCGCCGCCTTCGACACGTCGGCGTAGGTAATCGGAACGTCGCCGGGTTGCGCAGGAAGATAGTCGATCCTGGGCTTCACGGCAAGCTCCCCGGCGAGCCAGTGCACGAGATCGCGCAGGGACGTGGTCTCGGCGCCGCCCAGATTGAGGATCTCGAAGCCCGGCGCCAGATCGAGCGCCGCCACCATTCCGTCGACGATGTCGTCGACGAAGGTGTAGTCCCGGCGGCTGCCGCCGTCGCCAAACACGGGAACGGCTTGGCCCCGCCACAATAGATCGGTGAACTTGTGGATGGCCATCTCCGGCCGCTGCCCGGGCCCGAAGACGGTGAAGAAGCGCAAACAGGCGGCGCGAAAGCCGTAGAGGTGATGGTAGTTGTAGCAGAGCAGCTCGCCGGCGCGCTTGGTGGTGGCATACGGACTGATGGGCTGGTTGACCTCGTCGGCCTCCGAGAAGGGGACCTTCTGGTTGATGCCGTAGACGGACGAGGAGGAGCCGAAAATGAAGATCTTCGGTCCATGCCGCCTGGCGGCCTCCAGCAGCCGCAGGGTGCCGATGCAGTTGACGTCCTCATAGAGGATCGGCTCCTGCAGGCTGGGGCGCACCCCGGCGCGCGCCGCGAGGTGCACCACTGCGTCGAACCGGCCCTCGGCATACAGGCGATCCACCAGGGGCTGGTCACGGATGTCCCCCTCGACCAGCCGGTAGTCGGGACGCGGGAGAAGCGGCGCGACGTTGTCCCGCTTGCGGGCGGGATCGTAGAAGTCGTTGAAATCGTCCAGCACGGTCACGCGGTCGCCCCGGGCGAGCAGCCTCCGGGTCAGGTGCGAGCCAATGAATCCCGCGCCGCCGGTTACCAGGATGTGCGATGCCATGGCTCGATTGCGGTCCCTTCGTCGGTTCAAGTCCCGGGCGGCGGCGTCGCAACCGGCTCCGGCGGAGTCGTCGCGGGCATTGCCGGTGCCGCGGGTGTTTCCTGGACCGCGTCGCGAAGCGGCGGTCTGGGCGGCGGGGTCTCGTCGGGCCCCCGGTCGAGCGGCTCCACCTTGCCGCCCGACTGCTCGATCGCCTTCTTCGTCACGTCGTACCTCTTCTCGATCCCCTTCTTTTGCCGGTTCTGGATCAGCCAGCGCAGGATCCGGGACTCGTTGACGCCGATGATGATGTCATTGACGGCGTCGTAGATCTGGGGATCGTTGATGAGCATTGCCGCCGAGCCGTTGCCCT
>DATIOS010000431.1:0-8807 GCA_035472915.1 Thermoanaerobaculia bacterium | reverse complement strand
TTCGTCGGCGCGGTGACCTTTAGCCCCGATGGACGTACTGTTGCGACCCGGTCCCGAGGCACCGTCCGGCTCTGGGACGCTCGCACGGGGAAATCTCTCGCGCCTCCACTACAGCATGAGCAGCCCGTCCGGGAACTGGTCTTCAGCCCCAACAGCTGGGCCCTTGCGACTGGATCCGCGGACACGATCCGGCTCTGGAGTGCTCGTACGGGAAAGCCCCTGGCGTCTCCTCAGAAGATTCAGAACTGGGTTAATACCATAGCCTTCAACCCCAACGGAAAGGCTTTTTTCGTGGCAACAGACCACTGGCTGAACTCCTACTCGTGGGACGGCAAGAAAGCTGTCCTTCAAGGCAGCCAGTTGCTCCATGGATTCTGGAAGAAGGCCTTCCGCTTCCCCTCCGACTGCGAGCGCTGTCTCCAAGTAGCCTTGGGGGATACGGGCAATTCCTTCCACCTCGAAACTCTTCACCTCGACGAGTCCTCTGATCCTCCGATCGAAGGAGACCCGAGAAAGCTTCTTGAAAAGTGGCAGGGGCGCTTGGGGTTGATGTTTGACGACCAGATGAGGCCGGTGCCGGCGGTAGGCCTCTGGGAAGCTCTAACGCGTAAGTTGGGAGTCAGTGGCCTCCCGGTGGTTCGAAACAGATAAAGGCACCGGGTAGGCGCCAACCCGGCCGAAGATCAGCGGATGAACTGTGACTTCTCCAACTTCAGTGGATGCTCTATATAGTCAGATAAATACCGTCGGGGAGACCCGAAAGCGCTCGGCGAGTGCCCGAATCTCGCCAACGTGCAGCTCTTTCTCCTGCGCCAGGATCGCACGCACAGCCTTTGGGCCCCCGAGCTCCGGTAGGTCCTCGAGCCCGAGGCCGTGCTCTTCCATCAGATATTCCAGAGCCTCCGGTCCGCTGGCTTCTGGAATCGGCACGTGCTCTTCCTCGTACGCGTGAACGAGAGTTCCCAGGGTATCGAGGAGCCAATACAGAGGGTCCCGCTCGTTGTCACCGACTTCCCGGAGCAAAGTATCCAGACGCTCGATGGCGGCGGCATAGTCCTGCTCATCGCGGATCGTCAGCAAAGGTCCAATGGCTTGCCAGTGTTCTCGTGTTTCTTTGAGCAACGCGCTCATGACTTCCAAGCTCCTTGGTCGTAGTCCTCGTGGGTCAAGACGTGCCGGACGTAGACTCTGCCGCGATTGAAGTGGACGGCGGCAATCAACCTGTACTTGTTTCCTCCAACGTTGAAGACTACGAGGCCCTCCACCCAGTCAGCGCTTGGAAATGTCGTTCTGAGTTCATTGAAGTCCTTGAATACGCTCTTCTTGGTGATGGTGTACCAACGACTCAGCGGGCTCTGACTCTCGGGGTGGCTCTCCCAAAATTCTCGCAGGGCCTTGCGGGAAATGATGTGCATGACAAGGCCCCTTGGCTGCTGAATGATACCACCCGCTCCTCCTCCTGAGCCTCTCCCCCTTACGAAATGGATTCCCTCTGAGATACACTCTTCGGGCAGATCAGAAGGAATCCCATGCCCAGACAAAGTGTGGCCGCGCAGACGCAGCGGCCAGTGAGGCCCGGTGGCGGTGAGGGGAGCGTGCAGGCTGACGGCTTGTTCCGCACCTTCTTGGCCGCGGCCTCTCTGGCTCTTCTCCTCCTCGCTCCTGTAGCCCTCCTTGGCGCGGCGCCGCCTCCGTCGGCTCCAAAGACGCCCGCTCCGGACACTCCGAAGGTCACTCTGAGCGCCTCCGAGTTCCCGGCGACCGGCGAGCAGAAGGCTTTGCTCACGGTGGACCGCTTCGGCCGCTACTCGTTGCGCGTCGAAAACGCACAGGGCAGCTCCGTCGAACTGGTCGACCGCATGGCGGGCTCTCTCGGCAAGGCCGGCGAGGCGGGGCGGGAGAGCGGCCGGCTCGATCTGTTCCTCGACCGCGGCCAATATCAGGTGCGGGTCGAGAGCGCCGAGAAGGGCACCGGCAAGGTCAAGGTGATGGCGCGGAGCTTTCTCGAACGACGGGCCGGTTTGCCGGTTCCCCGCCTCGTCGAGACTCGCTTGGTCCAGGAGAGCCTGGACGACCTGGAGCAGGTTTCGTACTGGCTGGAAATCGGTGCCCGCCGCGGCGTCCGTCTCGAAGCCGCCGGCCGCAATCTGGCCGACCTGCGCCTGTGGCGCGACGGCTCCTGGCTTGAAGGTGTCGAGCCGCGATGCAAATCGATCCAGCCGGTCGTCGGTCAGCCTCTTCTGCGTTGCCGCCTGGCCGCGGTTCTCGAACCGGGCCTCTATCTGTTGACGGCTTACGGCGGTGTCGCCCAGCCCTGGGCCGCGGGGGCGGACGACCATCCGTTCTACCTGCGCTGGGGCGAGCCGAAGCTGCCCGAGTCCGGCCGCAGGCGCTACGTCATCAGCCCGTTCGGCGAGGACCACTTCCGCCTGCCCGACAACGTCAACTTCTTCCGCCTCGAGCTGCCCGAGGCCCGGCCCGTCAGCCTGGCCACCGGCTGGTTGCGCGGCGCTAGCCACTACGAGCAGGAGACGTCGACGAGCGCGGGCGCCGTGACCAAGGAGTCCCTGCCGCCGGCCACCCAGGTGCGCGCCCAAGGCAAACCGGGCGAAGGCGTTAAGGAACCTGATCTCCCCGCGGAGGAAGCGACCTCCACCTCCGCGGCCAACTCGGAGGAGCCTTCGGCCTCGCAGGAGGAAGCTCCTGCCGAAGCTCCAGCTCAAGCCGAGGAGGCAGGGGAGACCGAAGGCGCCGCCGGAAACTCGGAAGGAGAAGAGGCTGCCGTGGAACGGCCTGCTCCCAGCGAGGGAGAGGGCGAAGGCGAGCCGCAGGGCGAGGCTTCCACCGAATCCGCCCCTGAGACATCGGAGACGCCCGCTGAGTCGGCGGCGCCGTCCGGTCCGCCGGCGTGGGAGCTCATGGCCACGGTCGCCGGGACGCCGGGGCAGCCTTACATCCTTCAGCACTTCGAGCAGCGGGATTCCTATACGTTCCGGCTGTCCGGCCCGTACTGGGTGTCGAGCGTTCACGCTGGCGCCGCCGAGGATTCGGTGGACGCCACGGCCCTGGTGACCGATCAGCCGCCGATCGGCAAGCCGCGCTTCCTGACCGCGGCGGCGATTCGGCTCGACTCGCACACGCCCTGGGCGCGGCGCTTCAACTTCCAGGAGGAGCTCACACTCTTCCTGGAGATCAAGGAGACCGGCACCTACCAGGTGGTGGCGAGCGCTGGCGGCGCGCGGGCCCGCATCGAACCGTTCCTGCTCTACCGTCCGAAGGGCTATGCGCCCCCCGATTGGCAGGGCGCGATCTCGAATTGGAATCTCGACGCCGGCTACTACGTGCTCACCCTTCAGCCGCAGAAGAAGGGGATCCTTATTTTAACGTTGCGTCCGGGGGGCAAAGCGGCCCAGGATCTTCCTGTTCCGCCTCAGCCGGTGCAGGCTGCCGTCCGCTTCGCGCCGCTGACGCTCGATCCGTCGCACGGCTACACCGCCTGGTTCAACCATCAACCGGGCGTGACGGCCGGCCTGGTGATCCGCCCCTGGCCGGTCGACCTGGGTCAGCCGCTGCCGGTGGCGCAGAAACCAGGGGAGCCTTTCGAGATTTCCTTCCACATCTCCGAAGCGGGCACCCTGCGCGCCGAGCCGGACGACGGCACGCGTCTCGACGTGGCGGTGGACGGCGGCGGCTGGTCGCCGCAGGCCGAAGTCGCGGCCGGCGATCACAAGGTCGCTGTCCGCCACGACCGCCTCAACACGGTCACCTACTCGCTGTGGGTGGAGCCCACCACGCTCCAGGCGACGACGCCCCTGCCGCCGCTCCCCGACGCCGCCCTCAACGCCGTGCCGAAGCTGCCGGTGCTGGGAACCGGCGCGCCGCGTTTCTTCGATCTCGAACGCGGCCAGCAGAGCACCTGGCTGATGCAGGCCGAGAAGCCTGGCCTCTACGCCGTCCGCTCGACCGGCCTCCTCGCCACCGCCGGCACGCTGCGCACCCGGACGGTGCCGGCGCTGCGGCGCGACGCGCAGAACGGCGTCGGCCGGAACTTCCTCGTCCAGCAGTACCTGCGGGAAGGCGACTACCAGGTGACGGTGGCGGCGCTGGGGAAGTCCGCCGGCCACGCCGGGCTGACGCTTGCGGCCACTCAAGCTTCCGACGGCGGCGAGCTGCGCGCCGGCATGCCCGGCCACTTCACCCTCCCTGCCGGCCAGGCCGTGGTCTTCCACGTTGCCGTCACTGAAGCGGGCCGCTACACGCTGCGCGCCCTGGGGCTCGGCTTCAAGCTTCTCTGCCGCTTCGAGGACGCCGATGGCTGGCCGCTCGAAAAGCCGAACATCCCAGCGGATCTCGACGAGTGGCTGGAGCCCGGCTCCTACCGCTTCGTCCTCCTGCCGCAACCGGTGGACGCCCGCGCCCTGGTGCTGCTGGAAAAGAAACCGGAGCCGCTTGAATTCGCCGGCCACGGTCCGCACAAGCTGCCTCTCGAAACCCAGGTGGGCCATGTCTGGGTGGAGCCGGAAGGCCCGGAGGGATTGATCGAAGGCGCGCCGCGGCCTCCCGACCTCTGGCAGTTCGAGGTGCCGGCCAAGGTCCATGCCGCCGTGGAGCTGACGGACGAGATGCAGGGCCGGCTCACCCGGCTCGACGCAGCCGGCGGGGAAATCGGTTCCGTGCCCCCCGGCCGCGCCTGGAAGGGTGAGCTGGAGCCCGGCCGCTATCAGCTCGCCGCCGAGTGCTCGCGGCGCAACAGCCGAGTTCACTACAAGGTGACCGTGCACACCGAGGAGCTGGTGACCGGTTTGGAGCGCAAGATCACGGCGCCGGGCGAGGTTCAGGTTGCGGTAGGCCGCGACAGTCTGGTGGAGCTGACGTCGATCGCTCCGGCCGACGTGCGCGCCCGCCTGCTCGACGCGGACGGCCACGCCGTCGCCGAGAACGACGACCGGCCGGACGACTGGAACTTCCTCCTCTTCCAGCGGCTGGCGCCCGGCCGCTACACGCTGAAGGTCGAGCCCGTGGGAGTGAAGACCACGGAGGTGCGGATCGCGATGCGGTCGCCGGCCGAGGTGGAGAAGGCGTCGGCGCCGCTGCCCATCCGCGACAATCTCCAACTCGGCAGCGACGTGCTGCTACGTCCGCTGCCGGTCGGCGCGAAGGCGGACCTTCTGCTGGTGGCGGCGCGCTCGAAGGACAGTCTTGGGCTGTCCGTGGAGACGCTGGACGGCAAGGCCTGGCGCACGGTGGGCACGGTCATCGGGCGGGAGGCTCACCTGGAGATTCCCTTGAGCGGGAAGGGCGAAACCTACCGGCTGCGCTTGTGGTCTTTGGACCGGCACGAGACGCCGGTGCGGCTCTCGGCGGCGGCGATTCCGGCGCCGCGGCTGAGCGAAAAGGAGCTGCGGAGCGGTGGGCATCTGGCGGCAGTGGCCGGATTCGATCCGCCTCTGGCGGCCGGCGTGGTCGCTCTCGACCGCCCTGGCGTCTTCCGCTTTTCCGATGTGGGCGAGGCGGCCAGCGATCTGCGCGGCTCCGGCGCTTCGGGATCACCGCTTGCCGCCTTGGGTGTGGCGGGCGGCGCGGTGCTCTCGTCGCCTGGCGAGCGCTTCTGGCTGGTGCGGGACGGCAAGGGCGCGCGGCCGGTGAAGGCCGAGCGCGTGACTGTGGGAATCGGACTTGACGCGGGCACGCAGTTCCCGGTGCCGGCCGGCACGGCGGTGACGGCGGATCTGGCGGAAGGAAAGGGAGCGGACGGCCCCGTGCTCGCCCTCGCCACCTCGCCCTCCGGCCAGCCCGGCGTGCGCGTCGGCGAGAGTGGGGAGGATGCGAAGGGGACCGAGCCGGCGGCCACCGTCATGGCGGTGGGACCGCGCACGGCGGTCTCCGTGGCCCTCGCTCCACGCCATCCGGTCGCCCGCGTCTGGCAGGCGGGCGAGGCCGAAGGCACGGAAGAGCTGCGCCTGGCCACGGTGCGCTTCCCGGCGGTCACGGCCGAGAAGGCGAGCTGGGGCGTCCTCGACGGCCGGTTGGACGGCATCGCGGTGCGCCGGCTCGACTTGCCGGCCGGCTCCCGCAAGCTCCGCCTGGCGCTCGGCGAGTCCACGGTCGCCGTGCTCTCGCGGGGCGATACCGTGGTGAGCACGCACTGGCAAGGGGGCGCGCCGTTCGAGGAGTTGCTCGACGACGGCGCCGCGGACCGGCTGACATTGCTCCACACCGGTCCGGGCGCCGATCCCTACACCGTCGAGCTGCTGCCCCGCGACAGTACGGAAGGGGCACAGTCGCTCGCCTCGGGTCCGCCGTTCGAGCGCTCGCTCGACCGCGCGGGTATTTTGCGGATTGTTCTCCCTGAGGTGACCCGGCCGACCGCCTCGACGCTGCATGTGCGAGGAGCCGGCGCCGAGGTGACCCTCCTGGGCCGCGACGGCACCGTGACGCGCGGAGCGGATGTGCCGGCCGGCCGCGGTGGCGTTGCGCTCGTGCGTCACGGGCCTGGCCTGCTGCTCGCCTGGCTGGGCGGATCGGACGACGAGACGGCGTCCCTTTGGCCCGCGGGTGAACGCGGAGGGCAAGCGAAGGTCGCGCCGCCCGCGAGCGTGCCGCTCTCCGGCCGCTTCGCCGACTTGACCTTCGCCGGCTCCAAGCCACGCATTCTGCACCTGCGCACCGCCGTGCCGCTCGCGACGCTGCTTCACCGCCCGGATGGCAGCTCTGACGAAGTTGAGGTGCACGCCGAGGCGGGCCGTTTGGACGCCTTCCTGCCGGCGGGTGAATCGCGGCTTGGCCTGCGGTCGCTGGCCGGCGCTCAGCTTTCGGGCGTGGCCGAGATCACCGAGACGCCGGTGACCTCCATCGGCGAGGGTCTCGGTCCCGAGGTGCTGCTGCCCGCCGGCGGCAGCCGCTGGTTCTCGTTCCATGTCGATCGCAAGGGACCCATCGGAGTGGGCGCGCACGCCAGCTCGGACGTGGTCGAGATCGAGCTGTACGACCGCGGGGGCCATCGCCTGGAGACCAAAGCCGAAGGCGGCGTGGTGCGCATGCCGGAGCTGGCGCCGGGCGACTATTTGCTCGCCCTGAGCTCGCCGGCCGCGGCGGCGCCGGTCAAGGCGCGGCCCGCCGTCGCCGGGCTGGTGCTGCCTGACACCGGTCCGCCCGCCGACGTGATTCGCCAGTACCTGCAAGAAGCCGGGGCCGAGGAAGCCCCTGAGAGCGTTCCCGGGAGCCAACCATGAGTCGTCTGTCGTCGATTGCTCGGCGCCGCATCGCGGCCGCCGTCTGGATCTGTCTGTTCCTGTGGGCCGTTCCCCAGGCCGCGATCGCGCCCGCCGCGACCGCGAAATTGACTGGAAAAAGCGCCGCCGCCGTAAAGCGCTCCGGCCCGGTCGTCGTGCCCGATCGATTCCTGCGCCGATGGGACCCGGTGACGATCTTCTTCACCCAGGATCCGCGCGGCGCTGGTTCCCAGAAAGACCAGGCAGGGAAGGCCGGCCCCGAGGATCATCCCGAGCGCTTCGCGAAGATGACGCCGGCCCATTCCGGCGCCTGGGCCTGGGTGGACGCCCGCACGCTGCAGTTCAAGCCCGCCGAGCCCTGGCCGCCGCTCCAGCGCTTCAACTTCTCGATTGGGATTCATGGGGTCAATTCGACGACCACCCTGGACACCCTGATCTCGCCGCCGTCCAAGACCCTGCCCGCCGAGAATGAGGAGGTGGCCGACCCGGTCAAGTCGATCACCCTCGTGTTCCCGGAGCCGCTCGATCCCGGGACGCTCGGCCGCATGCTGTCGATCGAGGTCCGGCCGCTGCCCGGCGTCGCGCGCGGTGCCGGCGGCGCAGGCGCCGAGCCCCGCTGGATCACCGCCCGCGACTTCCAGATCAAGGCGCTGGACCGCAAGGAGCGCAACGATCCCGCGCCGTACGTCGTGACGCTCGCGACGCCGATCCCCCTGGGCTCGAAAGCCGTTCTCCACTTCCGCCTTTCGCTGGGCGAAGCCTCGCCGTCGTCGTCGCTCGACCTCGCTTTTTCGACCGCCGAGCCGTTCCGCGTGCTGTCCCTGGGCTGCTCCGGCTCGCGCGTGCCGGTCACCGTCGCGGGCACACGCTATGGCCGCGAGCAGGCGCTGCGCTGCGGTCCCGACGACAAGCAGGTGGTGGTCGAGCTTTCCGCCGCGCCGGTCAACCTCGGCCCGCTCGAAGGGCGCAACCTGGTGCGCTTCGAGCCCTCGGTCGCCAATCTGGAGTTCGAGGTCTCCGGCCGCCAGCTCCTGGTTTCCGGCGGCTTCCAGCGCGAGACGCTGTACCGCGTCTCCCTGGCGCCCGGCCTCGCCGCGTCGAGCGTCGTCGACAACCACGGCCGGCGTCTCGACCTGCGCGGCCCCACCGAGACCTTCCTCGTCTTCCCGCAGCGCGAGAGCTATCTGCGCTGGGGCGCGAGCCAGGGCATCGTCGAACGCTTCGGACCTCGCATGGCGCCGGTTGAAGGGCGCGGTGACGAGCGGCTCGACCTGCGCCTCTATGCCATCGATCCGCTCGACCGTTCGCTCTGGCCGTTCCCCGACAGCCCGGTGACGGTGGACGAGGCGAAGCGGCCGCCCGGCCCCGGCGAGGAGCCCGCCCCCTGGAAGGCGCCGGAGCGCAACGTGCCGGCCTCGGAGCTGGCCCTGCATCTTCAGACGCTCGGCTCGCCGCCGGTCTCGACGCTGGTGACCCTGCCGCTGCGCCGCGAAGGCAGCTCCGCCCGTTTCGGCCTCGATCTCGGGACGCACCTCGACAAGCTGGCCGCACCGGGAGCGCCTGGCACGTACCTGG
>DATIOS010000430.1:0-3202 GCA_035472915.1 Thermoanaerobaculia bacterium | reverse complement strand
CGTGGCGATGGCTCGCCAGCTTCTGGTGGCCCTGTGGCGCTATCTTGAGACGGGAGTGCTGCCGGAGGGCGCGGTTCTGAAATCGAAGTAAGAGGTCGCCGGAGTGTCTAGAGATCGATCTGGCGGAGTTGAGCCCGGCCCAGGGCTGGGTCCCGAAGTGGACCGTTCCCTCAGAGGGGGCCGCTCCATCAGGCTTGCCTGACTTTCGCTCGTAGCGAATGAGGCATTGGGTGTCCGGCCATCGTGCCGGCACGGATAGAAGCTGGCGGGAGCCGCAGCCGGCCCCCCCAATTCGGCAAGCCCGGATCGAGAAGACCAGGTGAGTGATCCAGGTAGACGCGTCGCAGGCCCGTGCTGTGGGAGACGAAGACAGAAGGAGCCGGCAGAAGAAGAAAAAGCGAAGAAACCAATCTCAGAGCTTGACAACCGGGCCCTCATAGAAGCCCTGGGCTGGAGTCTCCCGGCCCGTTGGGCCGATGGTGAGGTTTTCCGTCAGGTGCTTAGGTTATTTCGTGACAGGCGCTTATCGAGCGCGCAGGCTCCAAGCTCTGGAATCACCCTGGGGACGTGGCGGATGGTCCCGGGCGCACCTCAGGGAGCCAATCTGCCGCTGGAACGCCGAAGGTTCGGTCGCCAGGGATGCGAAGGGAGATCGTGTCATCCTGGTACAGGATCCGGACAAGCCTGTAGCATCTTTCGACGATGTTCGGATCCTCGTAGACCTCGACGCGGCCTTCGACGAGGTTGACGATGATGAACTGCGCGATACCGGCTGTAGCGTAGATGCTCTGTTTGATCGTCCGGTCGTTCCTCAGCGAGCTGTCGGAGACCTCGATCACGCAGAGGACGTCGCCGGGTCCGGGATGGCGCTCGAGATAGTCGTCGGGGCGACCCTGGACCACGGCCCCGTCAGGCTCGGGTTCATGGCTCGGCGGTAGGGTGATCGGATTCTCCAAGCGCAGGTGACACCCTCGTTCCTCGAGAGCCGGTGCCAGTCTCGTCATGCGATGGACGACGAAGGTGTGGAGCGGACTTACCGGCAAGGCTCCTCCCCGGTCTTTGTACACGAGCAGACCGTCGATCAGCTCGACAGGTGCATCCTCGGCGAGGATTCCGGTTTCCCGCATGCTGTGGTACTGCTCGACGTTCAACGGTACGACAGCCAGCGGTCGAGGCGTCTCAGCGAGAAAGACGGGCTCCATGATCGACCCTCCGTCCTCAGGTTAGCACAGGGCCGGAGGTGCGCTCCTGCCATGCTACTCTTCGAACCCTCTATGAAGACCATACGCATCGGCAACGGCCAGGGGTTCTGGGGCGACAACGTCGATGCTCCGGTGGAGCTGCTGCGTGGCGGTCCCCTCGACTACCTCGGCATGGATTACCTTGCCGAAGTGACGCTGTCGATCATGATGCGGCAGAAGCTCAAGAACCCGAAGCTGGGCTATGCCACGGACTTCATCGGCTTCATCCGCCGGGTGCTGCCGGATCTCAAGGAGCGCAACGTCCGCATCCTCACCAATGCCGGCGGCCTCAATCCCCGGGCGTGCCGCAACCGCATCCTTGATTTGGCCCGCGATCAGGGGATCAAGGGACTGCGGGTGGGCGTGGTAGAAGGGGACGACCTGCTGCCGCGCCTTAAAGAGCTGATCGCCGCCGGGCATCCGCTCAAGAACATGGACACCGGCGAGCCGCTGGCGCCCATCGTCGACCGGGTGATGTCTGCCAACGCCTACCTGGGAGCGAAGCCGGTGGTCGAGGCCCTGCGGCAGGGCGCGCAGATCGTCCTCTGCGGCCGCATCACCGACACGGCTCTGGCCCTGGCGCCCATGATCCACGAGTTCGGCTGGCGCGACGACGACTGGAATCATCTCGCCGCCGGCACCATCGCCGGCCACATCATCGAATGCGGCGCCCAATGCACAGGCGGCAACTTCAGCCGCTTCTGGGAGGTGCCGGATCTCTGGAACGCCGGCTATCCGATCGTCGAGGCCCGCGAGGACGGCGCCTTCGTCGTCACCAAGCACGAGGGGACGGGCGGCATGGTGACGGTGGACACCATCAGCGAGCAGCTCGTCTACGAGATGGGCGACCCTTCGGCCTACATCACGCCGGACGTCACCGCCGACTTCACCTCCATTCACCTGCGCCAGGACGGCAAGGACCGGGTGGAGGTTTCGGGTATCCAAGGCACGCCCAACACGCCAACCCTCAAGGTCTCGGCTTCCTACCTGGCCGGCTACAAGACCTCGGGGCAGATCACCCTGTCGGGTCCGCGGGCAGTTGAGAAGGCGAAGCTGGCGGCCGAGATCGTTTGGAAACGTCTGGAGCGCGCCGGCGTCACCTTCGCGCCGGAGGATCGGGAGGAGGAGATCCTCGGTACGGGCGCCTGCCTGCCCGGTATCTTCCAAACTCCGGACGAGCTGCCGGAGGTCGTCCTCCGGTTGGGCGTCAAGCACTCGGAATCTCCCAAGGTCGAGCGGTTCGGCAAGGAGATCGCGCCGCTGGTCACCGCCGGGCCGCCGGGAGTGACGGGCTTCGCGGGCGGCCGGCCCAAGCCGCAGGAGATCGTCGCCTACTGGCCGGCGCTCCTCGCCCGCGAGGAGGTGGAGAACCGCCTCCTGGTGACCGTGGAGGAGGTGTGAGCCCGACCGCCGGCCCAGATAGGAGAGACACCGAGGCTGTCTCCGCACGCATCTGGTACGGCGGCTTGGTAGCGGGGCTGCTCCCTGTCCTCCTCCTGGGATTTCTCTACAGCGCGCTGGCCGATCGTACGGTCTTCGCCCTCTGGGCTCTGGTCGCAGGGACTCTTTGGGTAGTGCTGTTGCGCCAGGGGATGGCCGCGGGCTGGCCAGGCGACCGGCTCGCCGGCGCCCTGCTGCTGCTGCTCGCCGTCTGCTTCGCCGTCTTTGCGAACTTGGAAGCCGCTCACGAGAAGATCCTCGACCTGGGGTTCCGCGCCGTGTTTCCTGCGGTCTATCATCCTTTGGCCACCCGGCCGGTGTCGGCGGGCGTGCTGGCAGCCATCCTGGGGTCCGCCGGGGCGGGCGCTCTCGTTCCCGCGTTGATCCGTCGCAAAGCAGAGGAGAAGAAATGAGGGTAAGGTTGGAGAGGATCGCCCACGCGCGCTCGGGCGACAAGGGCGACGCCTCGAACGTCGGCCTGATCGCCCAGACACCGGCCCTCTACCCGATCCTCCGCGAGG
>DATIOS010000429.1:0-5953 GCA_035472915.1 Thermoanaerobaculia bacterium | reverse complement strand
CCAGGTCTCGGGATCGACATAGAGCGGAAGCAGATCAGGGTCGCGATCGATGGGGAATACGACGTTCTGCAAAACGTGGGTCACCCGACCACCAGTTGGCCCAAAATCCAGCTCCACATTGATGAGGTGGTCGCAGCCGTGAATCAACTTCGTCCGGGCGAATTCCGCGAGATGGTCTTCTCGATCTGAAGTTGACCCTGGGGTCTGCGAAACACCGCGATGGGGCGGCGGCCACAGTCACGGGCCGAACCAAGAAGGAGGCCCGTTTGGATCTGCGTATCCTCTCCCCAGCTGAGCTCTGCGATGTTCTGGCCCAACAGGGCATCCGCCGCTTCTACTTCGTTTGGGACGCGGAGACGCTACGGGTCGTCCCCTCTCACCCGGTCCTCGAGCCACTGGCCCGGCTGCTGGAGTCCGACGGCCGGGACTTTGATCGCCACGAAGGAATCTTCTGTCAGGTCGCGCCGGAGACGGGCGTGCTCC
Organism: Thermoanaerobaculia bacterium; assembly: GCA_035472915.1. GTDB lineage: Bacteria > Acidobacteriota > Thermoanaerobaculia > Multivoradales > UBA5704 > DATARR01. The sequence continues at coordinate 5,470 of DATIOS010000429.1, read as the reverse complement.
AGGCCGCGTTCGTTCATCGCACCTGCCGCGGCCAGGGGGCGGGCGGCGTCCGCTTCTGGCGCTACGACACGGTCGAGGACTATCTGCGCGACGGCCTGCGTCTCTCTCGCGGCATGACCCACAAGAACGCCCTCGCCGGCTTGTGGTGGGGGGGTGGCAAAGGCGTCATGGCCCGCGAGACCGGCCGCGGCGGCGATCCCACGGTTCGCCGCCGCATCTACGAGGAGTACGGCGAATTCATCACCGCCCTCCAGGGGTGCTACGTCACCGCCGAGGATGTGGGCACCGCCGTCGAGGACATGGCCGCCGTCTTCTCTCGCACCCGCTTCACCACTTGCATCCCGGCGGAGTTGGGGGGGAGCGGCAACCCGTCGGTGCCCACGGCTCGCGGCGTGGTGCGTGGCATGGAGGCCGCACTGGAGCACCTGGACATGGGGACCCTCGCCGGCAAGACCGTGGCGATTCAGGGGCTGGGGCACGTGGGCGAGCCGTTGCTCGGCTTCCTGCGGGAGAAGGGCGTCGCTCGCGTGGTGGCCTCGGATGTCGATCCCTCGCGGGCTGGCCTAGCCGAGCGCTTTCCCGACCTCGACCTGGAAATCCGCATCGTGCCGCGGGGAGATCTCTCGATCCTCGCCGAGCCGGCGGACATCGTCGCACCCTGCGCCACCGGCGGCGTTCTCGGCCCAGCCACCATCCCCGAGATTCGGGCCGCCATTGTCTGTGGCGCTGCGAACAACCAGCTTGAAGATCCGGAGCGGGACGACCGCCTCCTCCAGGAGCGGGGCATCCTCTACCTTCCCGACTTTCTGGTCAATCGCATGGGAATCGTCAACTGCGCCGACGAGCAGTTCGGCTTCGTGGACGGCGACTCGCGGATCGAAGCCCACCTCGGAGTGGAGTGGGACAACAGCATCTACAACCTTTCGCTGACCCTCCTGGAAGAGGCTCGCCAAACCGGCCAGACCCCGGTGCGAGTCGCTCTCGACCTCGCCGAAGAGCGTTCCTTCGAGCTCCATCCCCTCTGGGGGCACCGCGGCGCTGCGATCATCCGGTCCCTCGTGAAAACAGGGAGATTCCTGGCGACCTGAACGCGTTCAAAAACCCTTGACAGCCCCGCCGGGAGAGATTAGCCTAAGTTGAACGCGTTCAATTCAGGCGCGATCGCCTGCGAGGGAAGGCGTCATGGAGACCATTACCGCGGCCGTTCCGGAAACCCCGAAGAAGAGGCGCAAAGGGGAGGAGACCCGGGCTCAGATCCTGGAGACGGCCCTCGATCTCTTCCGCGAGCGGGGCTACGAGGAGACCACCATGCGGGCCATCGCCGAGTCCGCGGGCGTGGCGGTGGGGAACGCCTACTACTACTTCAAGTCCAAGGAGCATCTCATCCAGGCGTTCTATGCCCGCACCCACGAGGAGCATCTCGCCGCCTCTCGCGAGGTGCTTGCCCGCGAGCGCGGCCTGCGTGAGCGCCTATTGGGAGTCATGCGGGCCAAGCTCGACACCATCGCGCCGTATCACCAGTTCAGCGGCGTCCTCTTCAAGACGGCGGCCGATCCGTTGAGCCCGCTCAATCCGTTCAGCGCCGAGTCGCAGCCGGTGCGCCAGCAGTCCACGGACCTCTTCGCCGAGGTGATCACCGGCGGCGACACCCGCCTCACGCCCGACCTCGTGGCCGCGCTGCCAAACCTGCTCTGGGTCTACCACATGGGAATCGTTCTCTACTGGATTCATGACAGCTCGCCGGGTTGCGCGAAGAGCTACACGATGATGGAGCGCTCGGTGCGGCTCGTCCTGCGGCTGATCTCGCTGTTCCAGTTCCCGCTGCTGCGGCCGTTCCTCAAGGAGTTGCTGGTCCTCGTGACGGAGCTGCGGGGCGAGGTGGCAGGGATCGGTCCGGAACCGTCCGCCGCGCCCCTGACAGGCGGCGCGGCGGACCTGCGGGCTTAGACCTCCCCGACGGCGATGAAGCTGAAGTTCCGGTTCGTTTTCTTGCCGCTGCTATCCCCGGTGATGATCTCGAACTTGGTTGGATCGCTGGCGACCAGCACGCAATTGTCCCGCGTGTCCCCGCGGTTGTAGTTGAAATCAGTCCAACTGGTCCAGTTCTCGATCGCGACCACGGCCGGAGTCGATTTGAAGGGGACCGAATAGATGACATTGTAGACGCCGGGTGAGTTCGGCGGTACCGGCGTGAAGCCGGTACCGTTGTAGATGGAGCCGTCCGCGTTGACGCATCCCCAGATGATTTGCTGATTCATTTTGCTTCTCCCTTTTGAATTGCGGCCTGCTTCGTTGCAGAGCGCTGATTGAATCGGTTACACCTCGCCCCCAACGCAGGAGACATGCCAGCCTTGAAAATTGCGGTTTCGATCGAAAGCCCCTGGGGAGCACGGCATAAACCTTACGAAAACCGGCAGGATCTCTAGCGGAATCGCTAGAGAGGTCTCGCGGCTCCGCTAGCGGTCGGCTCGGCGGCGTTATCATTCGCAGCTCCAGATGACCGAGCCACCGCAGGACCGCATCGGCGCCTATCGCCTCGTCCGCCGACTGGGGATGGGCGGTATGGGGGAGGTCTTCCTCGCCTGGGACGACCGGCTGCAGCGGCCGGTGGCCGCGAAACGGATGCGGCTCGACCGCGAGCGGGGAGGCGGGCGCCGCGAGCGGTTCCGCCGCGAGGCGCGGATCGTGGCCCGCCTGAACCACCCGAATATCGTCCAGATCTTCGATCTCGTGGAGACCGGGGACAAGGCAGGCGACTGGATCGTCATGGAGTACGTTCAGGGCCGGTCCATCGCCGATCTGCTGAAGGAGAGCGTCTCGCTCCCTACCGGGGCTGCCGTCGATCTCGCCCGCCAGGTGGCCGAGGGGCTGGCTGCCGCCCACGCCCTGGGGCTGGTCCACCGCGATCTCAAAGCCGAGAACGTGATGGTGACGCCGGCCGGCCAGGCGAAAATCCTGGACTTCGGCTTGGCCCGCCCACTCGCCTCCGGCACGGGCGAGTCGCTCACCGACGACGGCGTGGTCCTCGGCACCTGGCGGGCGATGTCTCCCGAACAGGCGGCCGGGGAGACGGCGGACGCCCGCTCGGACCTCTTCTCCCTGGGCGTTCTGCTCTACGAGATGCTGGCCGGCCGTTCCCCGTTTCTCGGCAAAACGCCGGTGGAAACCCTGCGCAACGTCACCGGCAGGCCGCCCGAGCCGCTGAGCCGTCTGCGGCCGGACCTGCCCGCGGACCTGATCGCGATCGCCGAGTCCCTGCTCGAGAAGGACCCGGCTCGCCGTCCCACGGAGGCCCTTCGTGTCGCCCAGGAGCTGCGGACGCTTTCCGCCCGCCCCGAGCTGTCGCCACCGGCGGATTGGGCCCGACTGCAGGCCGCTCCGATGACGGCTTCCGAGGAAGCGTCGACGATCATCGAGGGTCCGGCCGGGATGCGGGGATCTTTCCTGGACTCCGGCCGGAGCCGGACCGGGCTGAGGAGACCCGTGTGGATCGCCTCCCTTCTTCTCGCTCTGGCCTCGGCGCTGGTGCTCGGAGTGCTCTCGATGCGGCGCGGGCAGATGGCCGGCCAGCCTCTCCGCGTGGCCGTTCTGAATCCGGTCGTTCAGAAACCTGGCGAGGAGCTCGACCTCGCCGCCTTCGCGGTTCTCAACAGTGCCCTGCGGATCCTACCCGCCCTCGACGGCGTGACGGCGATCGAGCCGTCGCAGCTGCGAAACCTCCGCGGGGGGAGCCGGGAGATCGCTCGCGCGGTGTCCGCGGATGAGGTTCTGACCGCCACCCTGGCGGGCAAGGGGAAACGGGTCGAGATCTCGTTGCGGAGAATCCGGGGGAGCGACGGCGAGATCCTCTGGCAGGGCCGCATCGAGGAGCCCGCGGCCTCCCAAGAAGCCCTGACCCTGGCGCGGGGCGTGGCCGCGGCGTTGCGGCAGGCCTATGACAGGGGTCTCCGGCCGGGGATTCCCGAGATGGAGGTGCGGGCGGCCGACTTCACCGAATTCCTCCAGCTCAAGCGGCGGATCGAAGCGGGCCGAGGCGCCTGGGCTCCCGAGCTCGACCGGCTGGATGCCCTCGTGGCGAGCTCGCCCCGGTTCGTCGACGCCCACGTCCAGGCGGCCTCGCTCGCCATCCACCTCTACGAGGACTCCAAGAATCCGGCCTACCTGGAGCGCGCCCGCTCCTCCCTGCGGCGAGCCCGTCTGCTGGCGCCGGGGCTGCTCACCGTGCTGTGGATCGAGATCCGCCTCGCCATTACGGAGGGGGACTGGGTGAGCGCCGAGCAACTGATCGTCGAGCTCGACCGACTCGCGCCCGGGGATTTGAGCGTGCCGCTCCAGCGCTACTTCCTCGCCTCTCAACGGGGGCGGCTGGACGAGGCGATCTCCTGGCTGCGCGAGGCCGTCCAACGCCATCCGACCGGGCAGACCCTGGTCGCGTTGGGCGGGCTGGAGGCCCGGACCGGCCAGCTCCCCAAGGCCCGGCAGCACCTGGACGAAGCTCTTCGGCTGGCGCCGGGGAACACCTGGGTGCTCGCGAAGCAGGGCGAGGTGGAGCTCGCCTACGGCGACCTTTCCCGCGCCGAAAAGATCTATCTCGATCTGGTTCGGGCCGGCCCGCAGCGCAGCGACCTCACCAACCTGGGTCTGGTCCATCTCCTGCTCGGCCGTCCCGCCGAGGCGGCCGCCGAGTTTGGCCAGGCGCTCCAGATCGAGCCCGGTCACATCACCGTGACGCTCGACCTCGCCGACGCCGAGCAGGCACTGGGCCACCTCCGCCAGGCCGGAGAGTTGCGCCGCCAGGTTCTCGCGGCGCTGGAGGCTAAGGAGCACGGGGCCTCGCTGCTCCCCCTTGAACGGACGTTGCGCGCCCAGTGCCTGGCCTATCTCGGAGACCGCGGCAAAGCGGTGGAAGTTGCCCTCGGCGCCCTCCAGGAGAGCCCGGAGGATGCGGACGTCGTCTACCAGTCTGCCCTCGTCCTGGCCCTGGCGGAAGAGCGGGCCTCGGCCCTGGCACTCGCGCGCAAAGCCTTGTCGCTCGGCTACCAGCCGCGCTGGTTCGAGGTCGCCGCGTTCGAATCGCTGCGCTCCGATCCGGCCTTCCACGAGATGCTCGCGCGGCCCCGGCCTCCCAGCCGCTAACCGCCACCCGGCGGGTCGATGCCCCCGCCCCGATTATCGATCACCGGGTCGCCGCTGCTGATCCAGAGGATCTCGCCGGTGCCAACCTTCACGACCGAGACCTGGAAGTGATAGAAGCCGTCGACGCGGGTGTTGCCGACGCCGCGCACCTGGGCGATCACCGTCTCCAGCCCGGTGAACGGTCCGAGGTAGTCGTTCGGCACCTCGCCTTTGACGTCTTGGGTGTGCGTGAAATTGATGACGGGGAGCCACGTCTCCACATCGTCCTGGATGCCCTCGAACACCCACTCGACGGTATCGCCGAGCTTTACGGTGACCGCGTTCGGCGAGACGC
>DATIOS010000428.1:0-6388 GCA_035472915.1 Thermoanaerobaculia bacterium | reverse complement strand
ACGTGAGCGTGAGTGTGATCACCAACCTCGAAGACCAGAAACCGAACCTCGCCTACCTCCCCATCTTGTTGCTCGGAGCGACGAGCGCAAACGAGGATCTCCGCGGCAGGAGCGTCGAAATGCTCGGCTCCCCCATCTACTCAAGCCCCGAGGCCGTCGCCGCCATCAAAAAAGCGACCTCGGACTGGAGCGAGGGCGTGCGCTGGTCGGCGGGTCAAGCGTTGGTGGCCGGAGGATACTCGAGTACCGAAGCTGGCAGCGTTGCCGGCTCAGATACCGGCGCGGCCAAGGAGTCGGTTGCCAACCTCCTGAAGCTGTTACGTGATCGATCGGACATGGTGCGCCAGGAAGCCGCGGAGAGTCTGGGCCGGTTGAAGCTGGGCTCCCCCGAAGTGGTTGCCGCCTTGCGCGAGGCCCTGAAGGATAGCGACAACGATGTCCGGACGGAGGCTGCGGGGGCGCTCGGAGCGATTGGCAAACCAGCCAAGGACGCGGTGCCGCAGCTCTGGACGATCTGGAACGACAGCCGAAAGATCGTCGAACGGACCGGTTTGAAAGCCCTGAAGGACCGCGCTGACATTGAGCTCGGCGGTGCCGCTGGGAAGGCCGTCGGGGACATCAGCGGCGAGCCCGTCGAAGAGATGGCCCTCGGCTGGTATCAGGCCAGGTGGAACATGAGCCCCGAGAAGTTACTCGCGGCCTTCCAAAAAGATGTTGGCCCGTCGATGACCGAAGAGAGCGGACCCCCTACCATCGTTCGTATTCCCAACCTCGATTGCGGCTGCGGTGCGGGCACCCGGTGCGTGTGGGAATGCGTCACATCCCACCTCGCCAGCGAGGTCACCCTCCCGGTTTCCGTGTCCTTCGTCTTCGATCCTGCGGATAAGCTCTCCAAGGTGCTTGTCAAGTCTCATGTCGGGGATTTGAGCCGCTGCGACTACATTGGTAACATTCTCGCCGGCCTGGAGTGGACCTACAGCACCAACCACACGAAAACACAGTCTCAATCGCCGGACGCAAAGGTGGGGTCGTACGTGTGGACCCTGTATAAATCAAGCCTCACGTACAAGACGGAGATCTCGCCATCCGCTTGCGAAATGGAGCTCGACTACGCAAACGCCGGCATGGAGTGACGATCATCTCGGCACTGCAAGACCCCTTTACTCCCCTCGGAACACCGTCGCCGGTGCCACGCGTACGGCGCGAAGCACTGGCAGTAGGCTTCCCAGTAGCGTCATGAGGACGCACAGCACGACCGCCGCGGCGAAAGTGGGCGCGTCGCCGGGTTTCACACCGGCGAGCAGGGACTCCATACCCTTCCCCGCGGCATAGGCAATCGCAATACCTGGAATCACTCCCACGATCGCCAGCCAGGCTCCTTGACGCATCACCATTCCGACGACGTCCGTTGACTTCGCGCCGAGCGCCATGCGGACGCCGATCTCGTGCCGGCGCTGCGAGACGGCGAACGACAGCAAGCCGTGGATGCCAACCGCGGCGAGCAGAAAAGCGATCACGGCGAAGCCGCCGAGAACGCGTACCTGCACGGCGCGCGAGGCCGTCTGGTCGGAGACGATTTCAGTCAGAGCCTGCACATTCGCGATCGGCTGCTGTGGGTCCGCGGCGCGCACGATGCGACGGATGGCCGGCAGCAGCGCCGAAGGCGAAGCCGACGCGCGGATCACCAGGTCCTTCGGATCATAGTTGCCGAACTGCCCGTCTTTCACCTGTTTATAGGGCAGGTACACCTGGGGTTCGCTGACTCGTTCGAGCCCGCGCACCCTGATGTCGGCCACCACGCCGACGATCGTCCTCTCGCTCAAGGCAATTTGGAAATGTTTGCCCAGCGGCTCCTCATGCGGAAAATACCGCTTCACGAGCGACTCGCTCACCACGACGACGAACGGCTGGTTGAGAGTATCGGTCTCGCTGATCTCCCTTCCCTGCCGAATGGGAATCCCCATCGCCGCGAAAAAGCCGGGCGTGGCGAATCGCAGGCTGGCGTTATGCCCCGCCGCACGCGATTGGGATGAGCTCTGGCCCGGGAGCACCACCGGCCAGATGCCGCCGCCCATCACCATCGGCAGGAACGAGATGTACGCGGCGCTCGAAACGCCGGGCAGGGCGCGAACGCCCCCCAGCACCTCGGTGAAGAATCGCTCGCGCAGCGCCGTGCTGTCATATTTCGGCTTCGACAGCGAGGTCCGCAGCGTGATGACGCCCTCGGGCCGAAATCCGGGATCGGTCGCCTGAATGCGCCACAGCGCGCGCATCAGGAGCCCTGACGAGATGAGCAACACCACGCAGGCCATCACTTCGGCGATGACCAGCGCGGCCCGGAGATGTCCCCGCTGGCCGCCGCCGGCGCGCTCCCCGTCCCGCAGCGCGTCGAAGCCGGCGCCGCCGGAGGCGCGCAGCGCCGGCAGCGTGCCGAAAGCAATACCGGTCACCGCCGTGAGCAGGCCGGCGAACAGCAGCACGCGCAAGTCAATCGACGGCGTTTGCGCGACCGGGAGAGCATTCGGCACGAGCCGCGACAGGAGGGGAACGGACACGACCGCGGTCAACACGCCGATCGAGCCTCCGAGCACCGCGAGGACGAGACTCTCGGTGACGAGCTGCCTCACCAAGCGCTCCCGTCCGGCGCCCAGGGCGCTGCGCACGACCAGCTCGCGGCGCCGGACCAGAGAGCGCGCGAGAAGCAGGTTGGCGAGATTGGTGCAGGTGATGAGCAGGACGCAAATCGCAGCGCCGCAGAGCCCCAGCAGGAGCAGGCGCGACTGACTGGACAGCTCGTCGCGCAGGCCGATGACTTTGGCGTCGAGCTTTTCGTTCTCCTTGGGATATTGGCGCTCCAGGTGCGCCGCGATGATCTTCATCTCCGCCGTCGCCTGCGACATGGTGACGCCGCGCTTCAATTTGGCGAGAACCTCGAGCTCGTTGTTGTCCCGCTCATCGTTGAGCTGCTCCTGCATCTGGATCGGCGCCCAGATCTCGACCTCCCGATTCGGAAAGTGGAAGTCTTTCGGCATGACGCCAATCACCACGCGTGGCGCGCCGTTGATCAGCACCCGTCGCCCGACGATGCCGCTGTCGCCGCCAAATGCAGCCCGCCAAAGGCCATGGCTCAGGATGACCGTTCCAGCGGCGCCGTCGCGTTCCTCGGCGGCGGTGAAGAGGCGCCCGAGGACCGGCTGCACGCCCAGTATGGGAAGCACGCCCGCGGTGACCACCGAGCCCTGAAGCCGCCGCGGCTCGCCCTCGCCGACGAGATTCACCTCCGTGGAGTGGTACGAGCCCATCGTCTCGAACGAGTGGCTCATGGCCTTCCAATCGCGATAGTTGGGCGGCGAAACTTCCAGACGGCCGAACCCGGAGGGCGCCGACCAGACCTTGACGATCCGCTCGGCGTCCTTGAACGGCAGGGGCCGGATGAGCACGAAGTCGGCGATCGAGAACGCGGCTGTGTTGGCGCCGATGCCGAGCGCCGTGACGAGGACGGCGGTGATCGCAAAGCCGGGCGCGCGGCTCAGCGTGCGCTGCGTGTAGCGGAGGTCCTGGACGAGCACGTCCCAGTGCGCGCCGACGGCATTGCCGACCACGTCGAGGGGCACGGAGATCCAGAGCGCGAGCACACCGAGCAGGCCGGCGGCCTGGCGGCGGCGCATGGCGAAGACGGCAGCCATCTCGTTGCCGTACTCGCCGCGGAACGAGGCCGGATAAAGATGGAGCAACGCGCGATAGAGGCGCATCAGGCCTTGTCCGGCAGGAGTCCCTGCGTCCGCGCCATGCGGACCAGTTGCGTCATGCGGCGCGTTTCGGCACGCGCGACGGCGATGCCGAAGGGAGCGATGCGGTAGTAGCGGCGCCGCTCGTCGTCGAGCTCCGGCGCCGGACGGTCTTGCGTTTCGACGATCAGGCCCTGCTCGAGCATCCTCTGGATCGATCGATACAGGGTCCCCGGGCTCAGGCGAAGCGCGCCGCCGGTTCGCGCCTCCACGTCCTGGATGATGGCGTAGCCATGCCGGTCCTCGTGGGCCAGCGCGAGCAGAATGTGGAACGTCGCGGGTGGCAGGGGCAAAAGGGCATCGACGAGCTCAGTGCTGGGATTCATGGGGCAACTATACTCGCACTGGATATATTGTCAATGGGTATAGGAGACAGAACGCAGACTCGATCACTTCGGCTTTACCGGCCCTCCGTCCGCCGAGGGGCCGTACGGGGTGACCCAGTCTTCCCGTGGAATCACGGGCGCGCTCTTGTCGTCGCCCGGTTCCCGCACGGCCGGCAGGATGTACCTGGGAGGGAGGTTCTGTGACGTGTTGGTCGTGCCTTTGCTGCTGTAGTTGCCGGCGTAGGTGGCGACGATGAGGTCGAGCTTCGGAATCACGATCACGGCCTGGCCGCCCGCGCCTCCGGCAAAAAAGGCGTGCACGGTGCGGTTCTTGTAGGGGAAGTCGATGCCCCACCAGAGATATCCGTAATAGATACCGCGGAGGTGGTACAGCGGCGCGGATGCACGAGCCACGAATTCATGGCTGAGAATCCTGCGGCCCTGCCACGTTCCGCCGTTGAGCATGAGCTGGCCGAGCTTCATGAAATCGCGCGGCAGAAGCTGCACGCTGCCGCCGCCATAGGGATGCCCTGCGGGGTCCAAGGGCCACCCGTAGCGGGTGATCTTCAGCGGCGCCCCGAGCAGGCGGTCGAAGGTGTCGAGCGGAAACTCGCCCGTCGCGCGGCCCACGGCGCCGAGGGCGAGATTGGGATTTGCGCTGCAATAGACGGCCTTCTCTCCAGGCGCCCAAGCCATCGGGACCTTCAGCGTGAAGCGGTAGTAGTCCGGCTCCTGGTCCTGATTGATCATGATCTCTTCGCCGCCGGGCGCCTCGGGATTGGTGTCGTCGCAGAAGTATCCGGACGACATGGTCAAGAGGTGCTCCAGGGTCATGGCCCGCTTCCGCGGCTCCAGGTCTGCCGGGAAGGCGCCGCCGTTCATGACCTGGTAGACCGGGGTCGAGAGTTGCAGCGGCGCGCCGGCCTGCATCGCGGCACCCACGACCGTCGCCGTCACACTCTTGGCCGCCGAGCGCGTCTCGTGCAGCTTGTCGCGGTGCTCGCCGTGGAAATACTCTTCCAAGACCAATTTCCCGTGCCGCGCGATCAGGATGCCGTGGATCTCCGGGGTGTCCACCGACTCCATCGGTGTATCGATGATCCTCTGGATGAACCTCTCGATCGCCGCGCGATCGATGTTCGCCTCCTCGAGAGTCCCCGTGGGCCAGCCGTCGTCGCGGGCCAGCGGCGGACGGTACTCATAGCGCGCCGGGTTCTTGCCTCGGGGATAGAAGTCGCTGTCGTCGCCGTCGCGCCTGAAGTCGTAGGAGCCGCCGCGGGAAGGAAAGGAGAGGGTGATCACTCCGCTGTCCGCGTCGAAGGTCCCGCTGGCCGCTTCTCTCTCCTCCTTCTGGCCTGGACGTTTGCCGATGAGCTTCACGGCGTTGCCGTCGCGAACGAGGCGATCGACGCCGAGCCAGGCACCGAAGTCGCGCTCGGGATTGCGCAGAAAGACTCCCAGGGTCCCGTCCGGCCGTTTCTGCGCCAGGAGATAGAAGGTGAAAGCGTCCTCGAAAGGCACGACCTGGCCGCTCCACCGATTCGGACCCTCCGGCTTCAGGCGGACAGGAGAGGCGAACTTGCCGCCCGCGTTCTGGGCCATCGAGCTCGGTGGAAACCAATGGCCGGCAATGGCACCGCCAGCCTGCAACCTGCCTCGAAACATGCCCTCACCATTCGGCAGGTCGAACGATAGCTCGCCTTTCTCGATGCGGACGGGCACGATCCGCCCGACCATCTCGGCGGAGTACGTCGCATCGGTTCGTTGAATGACCAGGAGACCGCGGGCGTCCGGCCCGAACCGCCGTTTCGCTTTCCAGAGGCCCGCCAATTCGTCCGCCGAAGCGGCGGGAGCCGCCGTGGCTGCGGGCGGCGAAGGTTGTGAACCCGCGAACAGGAAGGTGACAAGTAGCGCGCTGATGACAGCCTGGAAGGCGAGGCGGCGGATCGGGACGGGAAAGAGGGACTGGGTTGTGGCGTCTGGCATGAAGCCAACTATACCCACTTAGGATATATTGTCAATGGGTATAGCTGCGATGATGGAGAACAGCGCCGCAGCGTTCCTCCACCCAAGACCCTCATCACCCCGGCCCTCTTCTCCCGACCGCCCCATTCCCCCTCCCCGGGAGAAGAGGGAGAACAGCCTGCGGGAGAGTAGTAGGGGCGAGTCCATACCCCCTCAGCCGAGTACCCCTCTCCCGGGGCGGTGGACGGGGTGGTCGGGAGAGGGGCAGGGGTGAGGGTCTTGGGCGGGGGAACCTCTGAGACACTTTAA
>DATIOS010000427.1:0-2744 GCA_035472915.1 Thermoanaerobaculia bacterium | reverse complement strand
TGATGGCCTTCCTATCCTCAGGATCCTGGCAATCGCGGTTGCCGGCCCGCTCTGTAGGGGAAGGACTTTACGAGGCGGACTTCGTGGCGCCCGGCGCAGGCAGCTACCACGTCGCGGTCGAATGCCCTACCGGCCGACTTGCCTTCAACCGTTCACCTCAAATCGTACTGCGCGCGGTCGACGGAGCCCGATAGTCGTTGCCAATGCCCGCCTCTCGCACCTCCGCAGTCAGAACGGCCTACGACGCCATCGCCGCGGACTACGAGAGTGCGGTGGCGCCTTCCTCCTGGGTGCGAGAGCGGCTGTGGGAGCGGCTCGACGCGCTTTTTCCGGCGGGCTCGCGGGTGCTGGATGTCACGGCCGGCACGGGGCTCGACGTGCTTCATCTTTTGGCGCGCGGCGTGGCCGTAACGGCCTGCGACATCTCGCCGGAGATGCTGGCCCGGCTGGCGATGAAGGCGACGTCGGTGCGCACGATCGTCGCCGACTTCAATCGGCTGGAGGAGGCCGGTCTGGCAGGCTCCTTCGACGGGCTGATCTCCACCTTCGCCGGCCTCAACGCCGCGCCGGATCTCGCCGGTCTCGCGGCCTCCGCGAGGCAGCTCGTGCGGCCCGGAGGAATTCTCTTCCTGCACGTCCTCAACCGCTGGCGCAAAGGCCGGTCTCTGGCGGTGCGCATCGCGGGCGTCGAGGTGCCGCACCGGCTATGGACGCCGCACGAGCTCGCCCGCGTTTTCGCTCCGGATTTCGTCGTCTCAGGTTGGAGCGGACAAGGTATATTTCGTTCCGTGGACGACTCCAGAGATCACAGGATGCGCTGGGAGCGAGTGGCCTCCAGCATGCCGGGCCTCCGCTCCATGGGAACATTTTTCGCCCTGGAGCTGATTCGCCGTGGCTGATGTTCTGCTCGCCCATTCGTTCTTCCTACGGAACGATCCCAAGCAGATGGAGAAGATGCGGCCCTACGCGCCGCTCGCGACACTCTACGCCGCCGCCATGCTGCGGCGGAGCGGCTATGAAGTGGCGCTTTTCGACGCCATGCTGGCGGCGGGGGAGGAGGAGCTTGGCGCGGCGCTCGACCGCCACCGGCCGCGCTTCGTGGCCATTTACGAGGACAGCTTCAACTTCCTCACCAAGATGTGCCTCGGCCACGCGCGGGAGGCGGCCTGCCGCATGAGCCGTCTGGCCCGCGAGCGCGGCATCACCGTGCTCGCCGCCGGCTCGGACCTGACCGATCATCCGCAGCCTTATTTCGAAGCCGGCGTCGAATACGGCCTGGGCGGCGAGGCCGACCATACGCTTCGGGAGCTGCTGGACGTGTTGACCGGGCGCTCGGCGCGGCCGGTTGAAGCCGTAGCCGGGCTCGTCCTTCCCGACCTCCTATCGGACGGCGGCGTGCGGCGAACGCTGCCTCGCGAGCCGGAGCGCCAGCCCGACGCATTCCCCTTTCCGGCCTGGGACCTCCTCGACGTCGAACGCTACCGCACCGCCTGGACGCAGGCGCATGGCCGCTTCAGCCTCAACCTGGTAACCACCCGCGGCTGCCCGTTTCATTGCAACTGGTGCGCGAAACCCATCTGGGGCCGGCGCTACGCCATGCGTTCGCCGGCCAACGTCGCCGAGGAAATGGCGTTGGTCAAACACACGTTGAACCCCGATCACATCTGGTTCGCGGACGACATCTTCGGTCTGCAGCCGAAGTGGGTCGCCGAGCTGGCTCGCGAGGTGGCGGTCCGCGACGCGCTGATTCCGTTCACCATTCAGTCGCGTGCCGATTTGATGACGCCCGTAGCCGTGGACGGTCTTGCCCGCGCCGGCTGCGTCGAAGTCTGGCTGGGGGCCGAAAGCGGCAGCCAGAAAGTTCTCGACGCCATGGACAAGGGAACGCGCGTCGGCCAGATCGTGGACGCCACCCGCCTTCTCCAGCAGGCCGGCATCCGCGCCTGCTGGTTCCTGCAGTTTGGTTATCCCGGCGAGACCTTCGAGGACATTCTCGCCACCGTCGAGCTGGTGCGCGAAGTCCTACCGGACGACGTCGGGGTCAGCGTCTCCTATCCGCTGCCCGGCACCCGTTTCTTCGACATGGTGCAGACCGAGCTGGGAGAAAAGACCCATTGGCAGGACAGCAACGATCTCGCCATGATGTTTCAGGGGACCTATCAGACGCCTTTCTATCGCAAGCTGCGGCAGCTCGTGCATCGTGATCTCGATTTGCGCCTCAGGTTGCGCGCTGGTGAAGAAAAGCTGAAGACGGAGATGGACGAGCTGAACGACGACTGGCGCGAGCTGGAGCGCCTGGAGCCGGAGTCGCGGAGCGACGTGCCCACGGCCGTGCACCGGACCTACATCGACCTTCCAGCGCCGGACCTCTCGCAAACCTGGAACTGAAGCGTCATGCCCGATCTTCTGCTCACTCACGGCTACTTCCTGTCCGAGGACGAGAAGGAGCGGGAAATCATGAAGCCCTATCCGACGCTGGGGCTGCTCTATCTCTCCTCGTACCTGCGTCAGCAGGGCTTCGACGTCGAGATGTTCGACACCACGTTCGCCACCCGTGAGGAGCTGTTCGTCCGGCTCGCTGAGCGACCCGGAGTGATCGGGATCTACACCAACCTGATGACACGGCGGCCGGTTCTGGATATCGCCGCCTTCGCCCGGGATCACGGCTGGACGGTCGTGTTGGGTGGCCCGGAGTCGGCCAACTACCCGGAGGAATATCTGGCCCACGGCGCCAGTGTAGTCGT
>DATIOS010000426.1:0-5520 GCA_035472915.1 Thermoanaerobaculia bacterium | reverse complement strand
CAGCCGGGTTGCGGAAAAATCTGCCGCAGCTCCTGCTGGGCCACCGCAACGGCCGAGCCGGAGTCGTCGAAGACGATGGCCCGTGAGCTGGTGGTCCGCTGGTCGAGAGCGAGGACGAAGGGCATGGCGGGGAACTATAGCGTCTCTCGGGCGATAGACTTCCCGCCGGAGGAGCGCATGCACGAGATTCGCAGCCGCAGGAAGGTGGAGTTCGTCGACACGGACATGAGCGGGATCATGCACTTCTCCCGCTATCTGATCTTCATGGAGAACACCGAGCACGCCTTCCTGGCCGCTCTGGGCGCCCGTGTGCAGTGGCGGGAGGGGGAGCAGGAGATGACGTTCCCGCGGGTGGCGGTGACCTGCGAGTACCTGGCGCCCGCCCGTTTCGGCGACGAGCTCGAGGTTCATCTGAGGGTGCTGCGCAAGGGGACGAGGTCGCTGACCTACGGCTTCGAGATCTCGCGCGGCGGCGAGCCCGTGGCGCGGGGGCGGACGACCTGCGCCTGCTGCGAGTTGGGCGGCCCCGAGGGACTGCGGGCGGTGCCGATACCCGAGTGGATCGCGGAGCGGATCGAGGAGGCTGGCGAGAGCTAGAAGAAAGGGACACCAGGGACCTCAGGGACGAGAAGCGGAGTATTTCGTCCCTGGAGTCCCTGACGTCCCTTGGGTCCCTTTTTTTCCTCTGCCTACTGCAAGACCACCAGCGCGACGCGGCGGTTCTGGGAGCGGCCGGCGCGGGTGCTGTTGTCCGCCACCGCGACCGTCTCACCATACGAGATGACGTTGATGCGGTGGAGCGGGAAACCATGCTTCTGGTTGAGGTAGCGCCGCACGGCCTCGGCCCGCAGCAGCCCGAGCTCTTCGTTGTACTTCACCGAGCCCACGTTGTCGGTGTGGCCCTGGATCTCGATGTAGACGTTCTGGTTCTGTTCCTTGATCTTGGCCGCGAACTCGTCCACCGCCGCCTGGGCTTCGGGCGACAGATCGGCGGTATCGAAGCCGAACTTCACCTTCTCGTCGGTCAGCACCGTTTCGTAGAGGAACTTGCCCTGGGCCAACTGGCCGGCCTTCTGCGCGCGGTCGAGTGCCTCCTGGGCGGTTTTCGACAGGTCGCCGATCTGCTGATCGTGCTGGCCGAGCTTCGTCTCGTGGGTGTTGAGCCGGGTCTGGGCCTGCTCGACCTCGCCCTGCACCTCGTCGACCCGGGTATTGACCGCTCCGGTCTCGGTCTTGACGTACTTCTTGGTCGCGCAGCCGGTGGTGCCGAGGGCGGCGACGGCGAGCGCGAGTGCCACGACATACGGTTTGCTGGTCATGGTTTGGTATCTCCTTGAGCAGGGAGGTCTTCTCCGGGGAGGAGATCTCCGCGATTTAACCTCCGGCGCGGGTCCCCGCAGGAGGCGTTCCCTTGTAGCCGCGCCGAAAGACCACGGTGCGGCGATCCTTGCCTTCGACTTCGACTTCGAGCTTGTGAAACTTGACGGCTCCGTCGCCCGTCGAGAACCCCAGGACGTATTGGTGACGCACGTCGTCGAGGATGGCGGTCAACGCCTTCTGGAGATCCTCGGCGCCGTTGATTCCGTAGTAGCGGCCGCCCGTCATGGCCGCCAGCAGGTTGAGCACGTCGGCGTAACGGTACACTTTCTTGCCGGCGGTGGAGAGCTCGTAGGGATCGCCCGCCTCCAGCCCCAGGACATAGGTGGGAAGCTGCGCCTCCTGGACGATGGCCCGGGCCTCCTCGGGCGTCAGCTTGCTCGCGTTGTCCACGCCGTCCGTCACCAGCACCGCGAAGCGCTTGGGATTGCGCCCTTCGAGGGAGATCTGGGGCATGCGGGCCACGGCGTCGTGGAGCGCGGTGGTGCCATAGGCCTCCCAGCCTGCGATGGCTTCGTTCAGGGTCGTCGTGCTGGTGGTGAAGGGCACTTCCACCTGGAGCCCTTCGCTGGCGAAGGTCGCCAGGGAGAACTCGTCGCCCGGCAGCTCCTGGGACAGGAAGAAACGGACCACGTTCCGGCTCTTCTCCAACTTCCCCCCGGAGGCCATGCTGCCGGAGAGGTCCTGCAGGATCACGACGCTCGCCGGGGCGTCCGAACGGCGCTCGAAGCTCTCGATCGGCACCGGCTTGCCGTCGATCAGCAGCCGGAAGTCCTTGCGCTCGAGGTTCTTGGCGAACCCTGCCCCGGCGCGAACGACGACGGGCACGAGCACCAGGCCGACCGACACCGAATCCTGAAACTCGGGCGGCCGCGGTGTCTGCGTTGGCTGTGGAGTCTGGGGTCCCTGGGCGGTGGCCGGTAAGCTGACTGAGAGCAGGAGGCTGGCCGCCAGGAGAAGAATGGCTCCGAGGCCTCGGCGAGGGTCGGTGGCTCTCATGGCGCCCTCAGTTTGTGCAAGACTCGGACCACCATGGGAGGTTTCCCACCAGGAGGCTCGTCATGTCCGACCAGATCAACATTCGCAACATTTCAGTCAAGTGCGGTAACTGCAACACTTACCAGACCCTCGCCAGCTTCGGCCGGCGCGACGAATGGAACGTCTACACCTACGAGTGTGAGAACGGCATCTGCGATCCCAATGTAACTCGCACACTGGTGGAAGTGCCGCGGGAGATGGACTCCTTCGCCCGCCGCGATCCCGAATGGCGGGGCGGCGGCAAGCATGGCGAGATCGGGGACGGTACGGTAGAGGAGTGACGGCCTCACATAGACACTTTACAATAAATCGCCTCGCGGTGTCCGCCTCACGAGGGCGCACGCCCCTGTGCTACTCTGACGACCGCTGCCGCTGCGGCGTTTAACTCCTGCGTTTCACCTGTCAACCGCTTCGCACGTTGAGGGAACCATGAAGAAGATCGTCCACGTCGTGGGCACGGGCACGATTGGCGAGCCCCTGCTCGGGTTGTTCACGGACTTCCGGGAAAAGATGGGGGTCGACGAGGTCACGTTCCACAAGCGGACCCCGCTCGCCTCCGACCGCGCCAAGCTGAACCACCTCATCCGGCGCGGCGCCAAGCTGGCGGTCGACGAGGACGTACGCGGCGAGTTCGAGAAGATGGGGCACGAGGTGACCTTCGAGTCCCGCGAGGCGCTGGAGCGGGCGACGGTGATCGTCGACTGTACTCCGGCCGGCAACGAGAACAAGGAAAAGTTCTACGAGAACCTCACCGGTCCCAAGGGCTTCCTCGCCCAGGGGAGCGAGTTCGACTTCGGCAAGCCCTACGCCCGCGGCATCAACGAGGACGTCCTGGTGCCCGGCGAGGACCGCTTCCTGCAGATCGTTTCCTGCAACACCCACAACATCTCGACCCTGGTCAAGACGATCTGCCACGACGGTGGCCGGGACTACTGCCTCGAACGGGGCACCTTCGTCTGCATGCGGCGGTCGAACGACATCTCGCAGTCGGACGGCTACGTGCCGGCCCCCAACGTCGGCAAGCACGACGACCCCGACTTCGGCACCCACCACGCGCGCGACGCCCACCACGTCTTCGAGACGCTGGACCTCGACCTCAACCTCTTCTCCAGCGCCGTCAAGCTCAACACCCAGTATATGCACTCCATCTGGTTCAACCTCGATCTCAAGCGCGATATCACGCTCGACGAGGTGCGGCAGCGCCTGCGCAACAACCCGCTGGTGGCCCTGACCGACAAGCGCTACGCGAACCAGATCTTCAGCTTCGGCCGTGACCACGGCTACTACGGCCGCATTCTGTCGCAGACCGTGCTGGTGACGCCGACGCTCGCGGTGCGGCACAAGCGCGAGGTCTACGGCTTCTGCTTCACGCCGCAGGATGGCAACTCGCTCCTCTCCTCGGTGGCCGCCGCGTTGTGGCTCATCGAGCCGGACTGGGAGAGCGTCAACACTCGGATCGCCACCCTCAACCGCTGGTTGTACCGGGAGATCTGATCCGGATTCCGGATACGGGTTCGCTTCTCGGGACTGTCCCCCTCGGTTTGGCATGCGACCCGTCGAGTTGCGCTTCGGTGACCTGCGGATCGAGGGGTGGTCGCGGGCGGGCGACGATAGCTGGTTCCGCGTCCATCCCCCCGGGTTGGCGCTCGACGTGGGGCGCGGCGCGGTGCAGCTCGCCGGCGCGCAGGACGTCTTTCTCAGCCACGGCCACCTCGACCATGCCATGGGTATTCCCTTTGTCCTCTCGCAGCGCTCTCTCCACCGGTTGGTCCACACTCGGGTCTTCTGCCCGGCGGAGATCGTCGAGCCTCTGGGTGCTTTTATCGCCGCCGCGGAGCGGATGGAGCACGCCCGGTACCGCTACGAGCTGCTGCCCCTCGTCCCCGGCGACCGCGTGGAGGTGGGGCGGGGACTGCACATGGAAGCTTTCGCCACCGACCACGTGGTACCCACGCTGGGCTATCACCTCTGGCGCAGCCGGCGGTACCTGGCGCCGGCCTTCACCGGGCGGTCCCGGGAGGAGCTCATCCGCCTGCGAGAGCGTGGCGTGGACACCTCCGAAGTGGCGGAGGATCTCTGGCTCTCCTACTGCGCGGATACCGGGCCGGCGATCTTCGACCGCGAGCCGCGGATCTTCGACAGCAAGGTGCTGCTGATGGAGTGCACCTTCCTGGGCGAGGAGCACCGCGACAAGGGGGAGCGATTCAAGCATCTCCACCTGGGCGACATCGCGTTGTACGCGGACCGGTTCCGCAACGAGGCGATCGTTCTGCACCATCTCTCGCGTCGCTTCCGGGTGGAAGACCTGCGCGCCGAGGTGGACCGGCGCCTGCCGGAGCTGGCGCCACAGATTCATATCCTGGTGGAGGGAACGGCTGGATGAGAGGACGGCAAGGAGGACCGGGTGGATCGGGACGGCCGCCGGGCGGACGGGTCCCTGGCGGGAGCCCCCGCGGACCGGGAGGCGGGCGCGGACCCGGCGCTCCTCCGCGCGGACCGGGAGGCGGTCGCGGTCCCGTCGGCGGCAGAGGTCCGGCAGGGCCGCGCCGCCCGGCTGGCGGGCCTCCCAGCGCCGGCAGGCCGGGAACCGGCCGGCCCAGCGAGGGCCGGCCTCCCTCGGATCGCCGCGGTGCCGCCGGGGACCGGCGTCCCAGCGGTCCCCGGGCTGCTCGTCCCAGCGGCCCTTCGCGGTCGGACCGTCCCTTCCGTCCTGGCGATCGCAGCCGTGGCCCCGCTCGGCCGAGCGGTCCCCGGCAGGGAAGGCCCCAGGGAGAATCGCGTCGTCCGCCGCAACGGTTGGAGCCTCTCGAATACGCCAAGCGCGTCCTCGAAGAAGACCTTCCCCTGCCGGTGCCGCCAGCCCCGCCGCCGGCGTCTGTGCCGTCGCGAACGCCCATCGGGGCGCGGTTGGTGGGAGTCGACGAGCTGGTTCTCCGAGTGGAAAAACTGGTGGCGGGCGGCGACGGTCTGGGCCGCTGGGAAGGCATCCCGATCTTCATTCCCCGCTCGGCCCCCGGCGATCTCCTGAAGGTGCGCATCGTGGAGCGGCGGCCGGATTATGGCCGGGCGGAGATCGAGGAGGTTCAGGAGCCGGGCCCGGCGCGC
>DATIOS010000425.1:0-12356 GCA_035472915.1 Thermoanaerobaculia bacterium | reverse complement strand
CTCGCCGAGGACAACAGGATGCTGCCTGGAACTCTTGCAGGCCAAGCCGGAGATCTGGATCTCATAAGCGGCTGGGCGAACTCTACCCACTCGCTCGGGGACCCGGAAGAAAATGCCAGCGCTCTTGCGGCTGGGCTGGATTTGTGCCGATTCTGCTGTGAGTTCATCCCCATCAATCCGGAAGTACTCGATACGGAGAAGCTTCTGTACGATTTCAAGGGCCTGCTCGGCCTCGATGGGTTGGAAGCAATCAATAATCGCCTTCTGATCGGCTTGAGTGAGGACTACTGCTTCTCGATAGAGGCAATTGACTTTCGAGAACCAGAGATTGAGCTCCTGGAAATCTTCGCTCCAGATGCACCCAATGGAGATAGTCTCGGTGTCGGGAAAAGGTCTAGTGTAATGCTGACTTATGATGAGCCTGTAATAGTCGTCCTTCTTGAGGGTTAGAGGATGGCGGCCGTTTATGACAATATCATCAGTGAGTTCCGAGATGGTGGCTTCGTAGTAGAAGTCTTTTCTAAAGAAAGGAGGGCGGGAAAAATAACGCTCTACCACGCCTTCGAAGATCGCATTCCCAATATCATTTCCTAGTTGTGCCTCGAGAGTGGCCTTGATCCTCCCCTTTCGAGCTTCCTGGCTGAGCAACTTCGCCACTTCAGAGTCCCTTTCAAAAAGACCACGCATCTGGGCCAGGAACTCATGTAGCAAATCATTCCTCAAAAAATACTCGAAAACGAAGCCAACGAAGCCCGCAGCACCGATGAGCGACAGTGTATGGACGACCAAGTGAAACCACCAGTTCTCGGCGTGAACGTCGTGAACGTAATAGTGAAGAGTGCCGAGGCCTAGGATTGCGATAGAGAAACAGAAAATAGAGGCTAGCAGCAACCCGTGTGTCTTATGCATCGGCTTTGCCTCCGTGGCAAATGCGGCAGAGTTTCTACCGCAGCTACAATCGTGGCCAGTCGCGACGCCGTTGCTGGACAGAAGACCGATCTCCTACTACCCCGGGGAGACCATGCCGAGGGGTCAAGCGCGCCGACTAGATTTCTATCGCAACCGCGACCGCATGTCCAGTCTCGACGCCGTTGTCGCAGAGGTTCGCACAGGCTGATCTAAAGCGGCGTGATCTTGACCCGCACCACCCCTGGGGCTACCATGCCGAGAGAGCGAGCGGCGCCGTAGGAGAGGTCGATGTCGCGGCCGGCGATGTAGGGGCCGCGGTCGTTGATCTCGACGACCACCTTGCGGTCGTTTTCGAGGTTGTGTAC
Source organism: Thermoanaerobaculia bacterium (assembly GCA_035472915.1). GTDB lineage: Bacteria > Acidobacteriota > Thermoanaerobaculia > Multivoradales > UBA5704 > DATARR01. Next base: position 11,082 of record DATIOS010000425.1, on the reverse strand, counting down.
CAGGACCTTGGTGCCGAGGGGAAGGGTTTTGTGGGCAGCGGTCATGGCGTTCATGTCGAACGGGACGCCGCTGGCGGTCTCGAGTCCGTGGAACTGGGAGCCGTACCAGGAGGCCTGGCCGAGAAACGGGTGCCTGGAGAGCGGAATGGCGGCGTGGTCCTCCGGCAAGTCGAAGCCACCAAAGAGGCGCGGTCCGCCTTCCTGGGTCCCGGAGGCGATGGCCACTCCCAGATAGGCCAGGAACGCCAGCCCCGCCACCCACACGAAGCCCGCCAGCTTCAGCCGCGACGGCCGGTCGGGCTGAATGGTCTTAGAACGCTGGAGAGATCTTCCTCGCATCGTGTAACCCTCCTGGGAGGACCCTTGCAGACTGTGCAGACACTCTACAACGCCAACAAAGGGAAGGGAATTCCGCCTCGTCGGCAGATGCCCTTCAGCCGGCGCAACGCCTGCGGTCAGTGGGCGGAGACCACTACGGCCTGCATGCCGATGACGATCAGCTCGCGGCGCAGGGATTCCGCATGGTCGCGGTCATCGAAGGCGCCGATCTGCACCCGGTGCCAGGTGCCGTCCGAGTCGACGACGGCCTCCGGGTAGTAGCGCGCGATTTCACGCTGCAGCGCGACGGCCCGCTCAGGGTCGCCGAAGGCGCCGATCTGAACGGTGTAGCGCAACGGCGCACCGGTTGTGGGCATCAGGTAGAGCTCGACGCTCGCCGTGCCAGCGCCCACGACGCCGAGCTCCTTTGCTGCGGCGTAGGAGAGGTCGATGATGCGGCCCTTGCTGTAGGGACCGCGATCGTTGACGCGCACCAGGACCTGGCGTCCGGTACGAATATTGCGTACTCCCAATTGGGTGCCGAAGGGGAGTGAGGGGTGAGCGGCGGTCTTGTCGTTCATGTCGTACCGCTCGCCGCTGGCCGTGCGGTGGCCCTGGAAGCCGGAGCCGTACCATGAGGCCGTCCCTCTTTGGAGAGGCAGCTTCAGCTCGGAGGTCGTCGAGGTCTTGCGATTGTTGGAGCACCCGGCCACGAGGGTGAGGCAGAGGAACGTAACGGCGAGGGCAAGCTGCGACAGTACACGTGTGCGGCGAGAGTCCTTCCGTCGGCGCATGGGCTTGGGTTCTCCGTAAGGTGGTTTCGAGCCATCTTCGTGAGAGCTCTGGGGTCCAAGAGCTCGAGGAGCGCTGAAACGGCGTGCGCTGGAAGAGATGTTACCACAGTGTGAATTTTGTGCTTGAATTACGCCTCGGGCCGCCTTCTCGCCGGTTGCGGCGAAGGGAAGAGGGCCCGAGGAAGACCGAGTCCTACCTGCTCTCTAGATACCGCTGGAGCCCTTCGAGCGCCACTCGCCACTGTGCGCGCCGCTGCTCGACCTGCTCGGGACTGGCGAGGTTGCCATTGTCCGCCACGACGCTCGCTCCCTTGGGCTTGCCGGTGATGCGGATTTCCACCGTGCGGCCGTCCCAGGGAAAGCGCAGCCAGGCGTAGTCGCTTCCCTTGGTTTTCACCTCTCGCCGCTTGTCGCCCGTGAAGGCGGCGTCGAGCGCGCCTCGACGAGTCCGGGATCGGCGCCCTGAAGCCATGCGGCCCGTTGGCTTGCGCCCTTGAGGGCCTCGATCACCACGGCCACGCTGGCGAGAACCGTCTTCGAGACGTTGACCTGGAATGTTCCGGTGCACGACTGGTTCATCTCCCGCAGCCCCCGCGCACGCTCGTAGGCCACGGTGATTCCCTGGGCATGCCAACCCGGCACTCCGTGCTGCTCGTGGAGATGGCCGCGGCGGCGGTGTGTCCCTTGGCCGCGGCGCCGAACTCATCCAGCACGGCAAACCAGTGATCGTGGCCATGGCCGGTTTTCTTGCGCGCCGACTCGTCGCTGACCGAGCCCTTGACGGCGGTGGCGGTGGGGGAGGGCGGTGGAGCCGGGGGTGGGGGAGGAGTTACGGCTGCCGTCTCGGGGGATTTCGCGGGCTCCGCCTTGTCTCGCGCAAGTAAAACCTGCCTGCGGGCCGCGGTATAGCTCTCGCCAGTCTTTTCAGACCGGGAACGAATGGACTTTTTGAGCTTCTTGAGTTGGGTCATGTGCATCGTCTCCCGGATACACGACGCCAGCCCCCGCCTGCCATCGGCTCCAGAGAAACGAAGTCACACGACCCGAGGCTTGAGGACCCCTTTGCCCCGGCCGAGGGTCTCGCGGGGGGAGACCAAGCGGGGTTGGGCGATGGGTCATCGCCTGACAAAATCATCGCAGGAACTGGTGGGGGCGTCAAGGAGCTTGCTGAGGGACCTACACCCGCGGTGCCGACACCGCTGCTGCCGTCGTTCCTTCGAGCGCGGGCGTCACTACTTCTTCGAGGAACTCGTCGACCTGCTGGGCCGATCGGCCGGTGAAGGCTACAGGGTCGAGCCAGGGGCTCACCTCTTCCTGAGTGAGCCCGAACGCAGGATCTCCCACGATCAGGCTGATGAGAGGGTTGTCCCCTCCGGTTTCCACGCTGGCCTGGGCTTGGAGGCTGTAGACGCGAATCTTCTCATGCAGCTCTTGGCGGTCGCCGCCGCGCAGGGACGCTTCCATCAACAGGGTTTCCGTAGCCATGAAGGGGAGCTCGCGGGCGATGCGGGCGGTGATCGTGGCATCGCGCACCACGATGCCGGCCGCGATGTGGGAGGCGAGCCCCAGGATGGCGTCGGCGGTGAAGAAGGAGTCGCCTAGCACCAGGCGGCGATTGGCGGAGTCGTCGAGGCTGCGCTCCAGCCATTGGGTGGCGGTGTTGAGGGGGCCGTTCAGGCTGTCGGTGATCAGGCGGCGGGCGAGACCGCACATCCTTTCGGCGCGGACGGGATTGCGCTTGTAGGCCATGGCCGAGGAGCCCACCTGCTCGGCGTCGAACGGCTCGGACAGCTCACCCACGCCCTGAAGCAACCGGAGATCGGTACCGAATTTGTGGCAGCTCTCCGCGATACCGGCGAGGGTCTGGAGCACCTGGCTGTCCTGCTTGCGCGTGTAGGTCTGGCCGGTTACCGGAAAGCTCTCCTGGAAGCCGAGACGGAGCGCGAGCCGGCGGTCGAGGTCCCGCACCTTGGCACCGTCGCCCTGGAACAGCGTGAGGAAGCTGGCCTGGGTGCCCGTCGTTCCCTTGACTCCCCGGCAGCGGAGATTGGCGAGGCGGTGGCGGATCTCGAAAAGATCGAGAAGGAAGTCCTGCAGCCAGAGGCAGGCGCGCTTGCCCACGGTGGTGAGCTGGGCCGGCTGGAAGTGCGTGTAAGCGAGCGTCGGCGTCGCCCGGGTCCTGCGGGCGAAGCTGGCGAGCTCGCGGATGGTGGCGGCCAGGCGGCCGGCGAGCAATTCCAGGGCCTCGCGGATCAGCAGCACGTCCGTGTTGTCCGTAATGTAGGCGCTGGTGGCGCCCAGGTGGAGGATTCCCCCAGCTCCTTCGTGCACCCGGTCGGCCTGCTCCGCGTAGTGGCGCAGGTGGGCCACCACGTCGTGGCGGGTGCGGCGCTCGAGCTCGGCGACGCGATTCAGATCGGCGTCCCCGGCGGTTTGTTTCAGCGCCTCGATCTGCTCGGCGGTAATCGGCAGCCCCAGCTCCCGCTCGCACTCAGCGAGGGCGATCCAGAGCTCCCGCCAGGTGCGGAAGCGGTGGGAGGCGGAGAAGATTCTCACCATCTCCGGCGAGGCGTAGCGTTCGTAGAGCGGGTTCTGGGGAGTCTCGGGGAGCATGCTGGCGATTGTAGCAGCGGGTCCTCTGCCGGCTTGTTGCTTCGGCGGCCACTGTGTATCCTTCAGCGCTACCGAGATGCTCACCCTCCTCTGGTCCCAGACGGTTTGCGTTCTAGGTCCTCTCATCCTCGGGGCCTTGCCGGCGCCGGAGGGGTCCGGAGGTCTAGAGGACGATCCTGCCAGGCTGGTCATACGGATTCAGGCGGGCGACCGCGCCGCCGAGGCGGAGCTCGTGAAGCGCTTCAGCCATGGTCTCCTCGTGATGCTTCGCCGGCTCGCTCAGAATCCGGCTTTGGCGGACGATCTTCACCAGGAGACTCTCTCGCTGGTTCTCGAAAAGATTCGTCGCGCCGAGGTGCGGGAGCCCGAAAGGATTGCCGGGTTTATTCGCAGCACGGCGCGCAATCTTTTCATCGCCGACCGGCGCAAGGAGGCGCGCTACAGTCCGCTCGAAGACGATGAGGACGAGGGACCACGGCGTGTAACGGTCCTTGCCGATCGCGGCCCTGTACCTCTCGACAAAGTTCTGGCTGGCGAGGAGGCGCGCCAGGTGCAGCGGCTTCTCGGCGAGCTCCGCTACGATCGCGATCGCCAGCTCCTTTTTCGCTTCTACCTTTCCGACGACACCAAAGAGGAGATCTGCGCCGACCTGGAGATCGAGCCGGAGCGCTTCAATCAGGTCCTCTTCCGCGCTCGTGAGCGGCTGCGGGAGCTTTGGGACCGGGCGGAGAAGCGCCAGAAGTTCTTTGCAGGGGTGAATAAAATTGTGGGAAGGATCGGCGGCGAGCCTGCACGCAGCTAGAGAGGTTAAGCCGACTGCCATGGATCATCAGACGATCGACTCCGGCAACATCGCCGAGCGCTACGTGACGGGCCGCCTGCCGGCCGAGGACGCCGCGAGCTTCGAGGAGCACTATCTGATTTGCCCGTCCTGCGCGGCGCGGGTCGAGGCCGCCGAGCGCCTTCAACGCGGTCTCCGGCGGCTGGCCGAGGAGGCCGCGGTTCGCGCTCCCGGCGATACGGGGTCGATCCGGTGGAGCCGCTCGCCGCGGCTGGCCCTGGCCGCGGCGGCCTTGCTCGCCGTCGCCCTCGTGCCGGCCGGCCTGGAGTTGGGTCAGATCCGGCGATTGCGCTCCGACCTCGCCACGACGCGGGATGCCCTCGCCCGGACGCAGGCGGAAAAAGGCCCCGCGGACCGCTTGGCAGCGATACAGGGGGAGCTCCAGCAGACCCAACGCGATCTCGCCGCCGTGGTGGAGAAGCAGGCCACGTTGTCTCGCGAGGTCGCGAAGGACCGCCAGCCCCAGGCCAATCTCCCTTTTCTTCCCTTGACGCCGGTGCGCGGAGGAGCCTCGGGCGGCCCCGTGCGCAGCCTGACCCTGCCGAAGGAGCCGGGCTGGGTCGCCCTCTGGGTCGAGCCCGGCGATACCGAGTACCCGGCCTATCGGGCGACGCTTTCGAAGGATGGGGGCGGTGTCGTCTTCAAGGCTTCCGGCCTCGCGCTCAACGATCTCGGCGCCCTGCTCGTTACGGTTCACTCGACCTCGCTGTCCCCTGGCGCCTATCGGCTGGAGGTCGAGGGCTTGCCGCGGAGCGGCGCGCCGGTTCCGGTGGGGCGGTTCCCGCTGCGGATTGATCAACATTAAAAAAGGACGACAAGGACCTCAAGGACTGCAAGGACAAAAGGACAGGAAGCCAGAGCGTTCTCGTCCTTGTTGTCCTTTTCGTCCTTGCAGTCCTTGAGGTCCTTGCTTCGGTTTTCTGAGGAGTCGCTACGGATTACCGAAGAACGTCACGAGCCCCGTCACCGTGGCTCTCCACTCCCGCGTGTTTGGGTTTCTGTCGCGGAGAGTCACGGTGCAGATCGCTGTCTTCTCCTGGATTCTGAGGGAAATCTGGAGGTCCTTGAGCTCGTAATCTTCAGACAAGTAATTCACATCGAACCCTTGGAGAACGATGTGGGTGGTTTCCGTTCCCGGCGGGAAGGTCAACTCAGTCTTGGCCGTGTCCGTGCCCTTGGACCGGGGAAAGGTGAACTCCACATTCGAGCTGCGAAGCAATACTCCCCGGGTCACGGTACTCCCCTCGATGATCTGCCCGACTGCCTGCTCGGTCCCCTGCTCGACTGCCTGCTCGGATTGCGACATGATCCACTCCTTCCGGGATGGGTTTCGGTCCGCCTCATTGCGGCCCGGCATGTCCCGGTAGTGAGAGACAGGCGCGGATTGTTCCAAGAAATTTTGAGCGGCCTCCTACTTGTCGCCGCTGTTGCCGCCCGAGGTGTCTTCAGCGGTCCACGATCCGCCGATATGATTCTTGAATTTGGCTTCAATCTTGTATCTAGGCTTTCTCTCGATGATGTCGATCCAGTAACTTTCCCCTTCGATCCTCCCATCGACGTACTTCCCCTTCCCCAAGGGTTGTTTCTCCGAGCTGCATTGGATCTTCACGTCGTCAGTGTCGCCTTCAAAGGTAACGACCGCACCCTTTGTGCAAGTCTCGCTGGGGCCGTCGACGATCCATAACCGTTGCTTGTAATCCTCCTCGTAGCGCATGATTTTCTCCTTGTCATGAATGAAGCGTTCGAGAGTAAGGTGAGAGTGGAGCGGCACGGGTCCCAACATTTTTCGGCTTCTCGGAGAAGCTCTCTCAGCGCCAATCCCCCTGAAGGACGAAGGCTCCCCAGTAGGAGGGATCGCGGAAGCGGTGCTGGCGCGCGAGGGAGAGGCGGGCCTGGCGCAAGGCGGCTGCGGGCCGCAGGCCTTCGCTCCACATCCCGCGGTAGAACCGGGCCATGAGGACGGCCGTCGCCCGGTCGTCGATCCACCACAGGCTCGCGACGACCCGCGGCGCTCCCGCGTAGAGGAAACCGCGGGTGAGCCCGAGGAGCCCTTCGCCGCGGATCTCCTTGCCCAGGGCCGTCTGGCAGCCGGACAGCACCACGAGGTCGGACGCCAGGTCGAGGCCGTAGACGTCGCGCAGCCCCAGGAACCCTTCACGGGGATTGCCCGCCGCATCGACCCGGGAGAGGGCCAGGCCCGAAAGCTCCGGCCGCTCGGCGTCGAAGAGGCCGTGAGTGGCGAAGTGGAGATACCGGAAGTCGCGCAGGCGTCCGGAAAGGACGATCTCGCGGTTGGCCGCGAAATCGAGCTCCGTGGTGACCGCGCCCGGCGCAGCCAGGGAGGCGATTCCCAGGGCTTCCTGGCGCGAGAAGCGGAGACGGCTCAGGAGGAGGGGGCTCGAGTCGCCGCCTCTTGGATCGCGTGCGGTCTTCCGTCCTTTCGGTGGCACGCGGGAATCGTCCGGCCGGAAAACCGGATCGGCGACGACGATCGCAAGCTCGCGGGCCGGTGGCCTCTCAGCCAGCTCCCGCCGTTCGGCTGCGAGAATGGAGGCCGACGGCAGCTCGACCACCTCGTGCCGTGTGAGGATGGGGTCCAGCCGTCCAGGCTCGGGCAGGACGTCGAAGGGGATGTAGTGGAGCGCCCCGTCGGGGACGATCGCCAGACGACGATCGCCGAGCTCGCCGGCTACCGGGCCGAGGAGCATCCGGCTGAGGGTCTGCCCGAGCCGAGCCCGTCTTCCTTCGCCCTTCGTCGACGGCGTGCTCAGGGCTTGGTGGAAGGCGCGGGCAGCGCGCTCGATCTCCTCCCGCCCGGGAAGGACGAAGGCGCGGAGCCCGGTTGCGTCGACCGCCCACAGATAACTCCGCTCACGGCCGAGGGAGTATTCGAGGAGGAGCGTTTCGGGGTCCAGAAGCGCCTGGACTTCCCCTGTGCTCGCGGCTCCGGGATGGGTGAGATCGGCGTAGCGCGGGCTCGTCCGGCGGATTTCAGCGTCGAGATTGTCGAGCTCGGCCCGGATCTTCTCGCTCTCGATCTCCAGAGTCTTGCTTTCAGGCTGGCCGCCCTTGCCGCGGCCGAGGAGAGCCTGGAGCCGGTCCTCCTTGAGGGCGAGGCGGTTTTCGAGGTCTTGCTGCCGCGCCGCGAGCGCCGGATCGATCCGGTTGCGAATTCCAGCTCCACTCTCCCGCAGGGTGTCGAGGAGCGACCGGGCGCGGGCATCCTCGCTCGCTTCGAAGGCGGCGCGCTCGATGCCCTCACCCGGACGGGCGGCGGCTAGGCGCATCAGGATGTCGATGTGAAGCTCGTAGATGTCGCTGCGGGAGCCCAGAAAGGCGGCGCGAAGCTCGGGGTTGCCCAGCCGGGTGCGGAGCGATTCGAGGGCCGCGATGGCGGCTTCGGCGTCGCTCCTCGCACTTGCGAGATCGCCGGGCTTCCCCTGGTCCCGAAGTACGCGGGCTCGGGTGGCGAGGGTCATGGCCTCGTTGACACGGTCGCCCACAGCGCGCGAGGCGAGGAGGGCCTGTGGAAAGAGAGGCAGGGCCTCCGCGGCTCGCCCGGCGGAGGCGAGGGACTCTGCCTTCCGCCGCAAGGTGAGCCCCTCGCCGGAGAGGTCCGCGGTCTGGCGCTGAAGAGCGAGGGCCTGGTCGAGCTCGGCGAGCGCCTGGGTGAAGTGGCCCGCCGCGGCCTGTGCCTCTCCGAGCAGGCTACGGCTGATGCCTTCGCTGCGGGCATCATGGATCGCAAGGGCGACTTCGAGGGCTTGGTTGTGGAGCGGTATCGCTTTCCCGGCCGCGCTGCTTTTGAGCTCCAGCCAGCCGAGGTTGTTGAGGGTCACGATCTCGCCGCGCCGGTCTTCGACGGCTCGGCGCAGCGCAAGAGCCCGGCTCAGATAGAGCCGAGCCCGCTCCGATTCGCCGAGAGTGCTGTAGGCCGCCCCCAGGTTGTTCAGGGTGGCGGCTTCCTGACGGCGATCGTCCAGGGTGGCGAGGATTTCCCCGGCTTCACCGTAGTCCTTGAGTGCCTCGTCGATCTCCCCCAGGCTGCGGTAGAGGACGGCGAGGTTGTTGAGCGCCTGGGCCACGCCCGCCCGGTCGTCGATGGCCCGGCGAATCGCCAGCGCCTGCCGGTAGCTCTCCTCGGCCGGCTGCGGCTCGCCCAGGCTGAAGGAGGCGAAGCCGAGATTGTTGAGCGCCGTGGCCTCCTCCTTGGTTTCGCCGAGCTGATGGTAGAGAGCCAGGGCCTCCCGGTAACAGGCGAGAGCCGGTTGCACCTGGCCCCGGGCGTGGAGCACCAGGCATTGGTTATTCCGCAGGTCTGCGACGTGGAAGGCCAGACCGAGCCGGCGCGCGTGGTCGAGACCGTGGGCGAAAGCCTCGTCGGCGGTGGAAAGCTCGCTCAGCTCCCAGGAGGTGAGCCCGAGGTCGTTCCAGGCCACCATCTCGCGCTCCGGACGGTCCAACTCGTGCCAGTGCGAGACCGCCTCGCGATAGAGCTCGACGGCTTGACGCTGCCGTCCCAGACGGTGGGTGATTTCGGCGAGGCCGGCGATCGCCTCGGCTTCCCCCGGACGGTCGCCCGCGGTCTGGAAGCGACCGCGCGCTTCCTGCAAGGCCGCAAGGATTTTGTCGAGGCTGCCCGTGGGCTCGCGGCGCAGGATGGTGCCGGCCTGCGTCATCGCGGTCAGGGCGGCGATCCGGTCCCGGTTGGACGCATTCGATTCCGTGATCTCGTCCAGACGAATCAGGCAACGGCCGGGCCCGACACCTTTCTTCTCAGCGCGAATTTCGATCCGGAAGATGCCCGAGGCAGCCGGGCGAAGGACGGCGAGCTCGGTCCCCCAGCGATCCAGAGGAGAGTCGACCGCGGCGAGGCTGCCGCCTTCCGGTCCGCGTACCTCGGCAGCCAGGTGGATGCCTCGCTGCTCGACGGTCAACAGGTAGAGCTTGCCCGCGTCGAGCCCGGCACTGAAGACCCGGGAATCGCCGGCTGCGAAGGCGCTTTCTTGAGGAGTGGCGGGGATGAGAAGAGAAGGGTCAGGAGAGGCGAGTGTGCTCTGGCTGGCGACGGTCAGTAGGAGAAGAACGACAAGATCCGCCCAGAGTCGACCTCGCCAGCGTCGCATGAGCCTCCTTGTTGCTCGGAGTCGATCGGATTGAAAGGACTGCTGCGGAGTCTAGATCCCTCTCCGCTGGCTGTCCAGAAGCGGGGCCGCCGACGCCTTCTGCTACAATGCGTCGCCGCCCGTCCCTCGGGCGCAGACCTTCCCTGAGGTACAGCATGCCGATCCAAGTCGATTCTGAAATCGGGCGCCTGCGGCGCGTCCTGGTCCACCGGCCCGGGCGCGAGATCGACTGGATGGTGCCGTCGATGATGGAAAGCCTGCTCTTCGACGACATCCTGGATGGCGACGAGGGGCGCGAGGAGCACGACGGCTTCCGCCGCGTCATCGAGCAGGCCGGGGTCGAGGTGCTGGACGCCCAGGATCTGCTGGCGGACGTCCTCGGCGAAGAGGCGGTTCGCAAGCGCCTCCTCGACGAGCTCGAGGCGGAGTACAGCGCGCCGTTCAACGTCGTGCGCCGGCTCTACGACCTGCCACCCAAGGAGCTGGCCACGGCCCTGGTGGAGGGCATCCGGACGCCCGCTGAGATTTCCGACGCCGGCCGCAAGGTCTTCTTCGATCTCTATCCGGTTCCCAACTACTTCTTCTCCCGCGATCCCCAGGTCGTGATGGGCAACGGCGTCGTCATTTCGTCCATGGCGACCTCGGCCCGGGAGCGCGAGCCGCTCCTCTCCCGCACGATTTTCGAACGCCATCCGGCGTTGGCGGACCACAGAACGCTGTACGAGATCGACGTGCCGCCCACCGGCGCGCCGCAGCACAATCCATACTTCCCCTATCCGAGCCTGGAGGGTGGCGACATCCTCGTGGTGAGCGCCGAGATCCTCCTCGTGGGGCTCTCCGAGCGCACCAACCGCCGCGGCATCGAGGTTCTGGCCGAGTATTTGCGGCGGGTGGAGACCTCCTTCCGCCACCTCATCATGGTCGAGCTGCCGCGCAAGCGTTCCTATATGCACCTGGACACGGTCTTCACGTTGATCGACCGCAACCTCTGTCTCGCCCATGTGCCGGTGATCCTGCCGGGCGGACCCGAGGCGGCTCACGTCTACTCGATCGACCTCGTGGCGAAGGACCTGACCTTCACCCTCCGCAGCTCGCTGCTCAAGGTGTTGCAGGAGCTGGGGGTGGAGCTGGAAGTGGTGCCCTGCGGCGGCTCCCAGGAGGCGATCGACCAGGAGCGCGAGCAGTGGACGGATGGTGCCAACGCCTTCGCCCTGGCGCCGGGGCTGATCCTGCTCTACCGGCGCAACCGCAAGACCCTGGAGGAGCTGTCGCGGCGAGGTTGGCGGATCCTCTTCGAGGACGAGGCGCTGTCCGGCAAACACGACCTGGTGGGCGGCGGACCCACCGCGGTGGCGCTGTATTCCAACGAGCTGTCCCGCGCTCGCGGCGG
>DATIOS010000424.1:0-15255 GCA_035472915.1 Thermoanaerobaculia bacterium | reverse complement strand
GGAGGGAGGCCCGATCAGCGGCCGCCGCCGCCGCCGCTTCCTGCAAAAGCAGGACGAGGAGAAGGAAGGCGGCAAGCTCCTCACCTTCAAGAAGGACAAGCCAGCGGGCGCCGTCATGGTCAGCGAAGGCATGACGCTGCGCGAGTTCGCCGAGAAGCTGGGCGTGCGCGTACGCGATCTCATCAACGCCCTCTTCAAGCGCGGCATCATGGCCAACATCAACCAGGTCCTGGACCCCGAGCTCGCGATGGCGGTGGCCAAGGACCTGGGGGTCGAGGCGATGGTCGTTTCCTTTGAAGAGGAAGTGCAGATGCGCGAGGAGCAGTCGAGCGGCGCCGCCGAGCAGCCGGAGAACCGCACCTCGCGGGCGCCGGTGGTGACCATCATGGGTCACGTCGACCACGGCAAGACCTCGCTGCTCGACGCCATTCGCAAGTCCAAGGTCACGGAGTCCGAGTTCGGCGGCATCACCCAGCACATCGGCGCCTACCACGTCGAGGCCCACGGCCGCTCCATCGTCTTCCTCGACACTCCGGGCCACGAGGCCTTCACCCTGATGCGGGCCCGCGGCGCCCGGGTGACCGACATCGTGGTGCTGGTGGTGGCGGCGGACGACGGCGTCATGCAGCAGACCGTCGAGGCCGTCGACCACGCCCAGGCCGCCAAGGTGCCCATCGTGGTGGCGATCAACAAGATCGACAAGCCCAACGCCAATCTGGACCGGGTGAAGAAAGAGCTGGCGGACCGCGGCCTGGTGGCCGAAGACTGGGGTGGCGACACCGTCATGGTGCCCATCTCGGCGCTCAAGAAAGAGGGCATCACCGAGCTGCTGGACATGATCCTGCTCACCGCCGACATCCTCGAGCTCAAGGCGAGCCCGGAGATCTCCGCCCAAGGCGCCGTGCTCGAAGCCCGCAAGGAAGTGGGGCGCGGCATCGTCGCCACCGTGCTGGTGCAGAACGGCACCCTCAAGGTGGGAGACGTGTTCGTCACCGGCGCCACCTGGGGCCGCGTGCGCTCGATGAGCGACGATCTCGGCCACCGCTCGCAGGAGGCCGGCCCCTCCACTCCGGTCGAGGTCACCGGCTTCTCCGACGTGCCGGACGCCGGCGACATCCTGCAGGTCGTGGAGGACGAGTCCAAGGCCCGGAGCATCGCCGAGTTCCGCGCCCAGGAGTCGCGCCGCCGCGGCCTCGCCCCGACGCAGGGGAGGATGTCGCTCGACCAGCTGTTCAACCGCATCCAGGAGGGAGAGGTCAAGGAGCTGCCCGTCATCCTCAAGGCCGACGTGCAGGGCTCCGTCGAAGTGCTCAAGGAGGCGCTCGGCAAGGCCAGCACGGAGAAGGTGAAGGTTTCGGTGCTTCACTCGGGAGTCGGCGCCATCTCCACCAACGACGTGCTTCTCGCCTCGGCCTCCAAGGCGGTGGTGATCGGTTTCAACGTCCGTCCCGAGCGCACCGCCGTGGAGCTGGCCGAGAAGGAGGAGGTGGAAATCCGCCTCCACACCGTGATCTACGAGCTGATCGACGAGCTGCGCAAGGCCATGACCGGCCTGCTCGAGCCGACGTTCCGCGAGGTGGCCGCCGGCCGCGCCGAGGTACGGGACACCTTCAAGGTGCCGAAAATTGGGACGATCGCCGGCTGCCACGTGATCGAGGGGGTCATTCCGCGCACCGCGGCGGTCCGCCTGGTGCGCGACAACCGCGTCATCTACGAAGGGAAGATCGCCTCGCTGCGGCGGTTCAAGGACGACGCCTCCGAAGTGCGGGCCGGCTTCGATTGCGGCATCGGGCTCGAGCGGTTCCAGGACTTCAAGCCAGGAGACTTCATCGAGGCCCACACCCGCGAAGAGGTGGCGCCGGTCCTCTAGGCCAAGCGGGGTCTGGCGGCGAGCGCTCCCCCGCCCTGGCAAGGCGGGGGGAAGCTCTTCCCTACTTTCCCCGGTCGAGCAAGCCCAACTGATTGCCTCAAAGCGAATCATGATCTTCGGGATTTCGGTTTTCGAGCTGCACCTTCCTGCCAGCCGCAGCCTCAAGGACAAGCGGCGGGTCGTCAAATCGCTGATCGAAAGGCTGCATCAGCGCTACCGGGTCTCCATCGCGGAGACCGATTTTCACGATCTCCACCAGCGGGCGGAGATCGCGCTGGCGGCGGTGACCGCGGGCGGCGAAAGCGAGATGGATCGTCTGATGGAAGAGTTGAGGAACCAGGTGGAGAGCGACCCGGAGGTCTACCTGACCCGCTGGGACCCGCAGCTCCTGGAGGGGGCGTCATGAGCCGGCGCGGCGACCGCGTGAGCGACCTGTTGCGCGCCGAGCTGTCGGATTTGATGCTGCGGTCGGTGCACGATCCGCGGGTCAAGCTCGCCTCCGTCACCCAAGTGGAAGTCTCCCCGGACCTGCGCCGGGCCTCAGTGAAGGTGTCAGTTCTGGGGGATGACACGCAGCGGCTGGAGGCCATTGAAGGTCTCCGCCACGCTCGGGGGTTCCTGCGCACAGAGCTGGCTCATCGGCTCCGGTTGCGGGTGACTCCGGAGCTCGTCTTCGAGCTCGACCGCGGCGCCGAGCACAGTCAACAGATCTCAGACCTCTTGGAGAGCCTCCATGGGCGGGACGAAAGCTCCTGAAGACCTGTTGCGGAAGATCCGCCAGGGTAACCGTTTCCTACTGACCAGCCACGCCAATCCGGATGGCGACGCCATCGGCTCCGAGCTGGGACTGGCGCGGCTGTTGCGCGGCCTGGGCAAGGGGGCCGTGGTGTGGAACCACGATCCCACCCCCACGGTCTACAAGCCGCTGCCGGGGAGCGAGCGCATCCACGTCGGGGAGGAGCCGCCGGCCGGCTTCCCCGAGAAGTTCGACGCCATCATCGTGCTGGAGTGCCCCAGCCCGGACCGGACGGGGCTCGAAAAGCACCTCGTCGAGCGGCCGGTGATCAACATCGACCACCACCTCGGCAACCAGTGCTATGGCACGGTGAACTGGGTGGACTCGGCGGCTCCGGCGGTGGGAGAGATGGTCTACCGCCTGGCGCAGGGTCTCAAGGCGGCGCTGGAGCCTGAGCTGGCGAGCTGTCTCTATCTCACCCTGGTTACCGACACCGGCGGCTTCCGCTTCTCCAACGCCACCCCGGCCGCCTTCGAAGCGGCGGCGGCCCTGGTGCGGGAGGGAGCGCATCCCGAGCAGGTGTCGCAATGGCTCTACGAGAGCCAGCCCCTGGGGGTGATCCGCCTGCTGGGCGAGATGCTGCAGACCCTTCAGCTTCATGAAGGCGGACGGGTGTCCACCGGCCGGCTGACCCTCGCCATGTTCCAGAAGGCGGGAGCGGCGACCGGCGACTCCGAGGGCCTCATCGACACCCTGCGCTCGATCGCCGGGGTGGAGGCCGTGGCGCTCATCCGCGAGCGGGAGGACGGCACGCAAAAGGTGTCGCTACGCAGCCGCGGCGAGGTGGACGTCGAGAAGATCGCCCGCCACCACGGCGGTGGCGGCCACAAGAACGCCGCCGGCTACAGCCTCGACGGGCAGGATGGGGAGGCGATTCGCCTGCAGGTGGCCGCCGAGCTGGGAGCCGCGCTGAGCTGACTCCTATGGAAATGAAGGACGGTTTGTTGCTGGTCGAGAAAGACCCCGGCTTCACCTCGCACGACGTGGTGCAGCGGGTACGCCGGATTCTCAAGCAGAAGAAGATCGGTCATTGCGGCACCCTGGATCCGGATGCGACGGGTCTGCTCCTGCTGACTCTCGGCACGGGTACCCGGCTGACCCGGTTTCTCATTCGCGCCCCCAAGGTCTACGAGGGGACGATCCGGTTCGGCGTCGCGACCGACACCTACGACTCGTCCGGAAAAGTGCTGTCCGAGTCGCCGGCCGAGGCCGTGGCGGCGCTTACCCGGGAGCAGGTCGCGGAGGCGATGCATGGATTCGAGGGCGAGATCCAGCAGCAGCCGCCGCCGTTCTCGGCGAAGAAGGTGCAGGGAGTGAAGTTCTACGAGCTGGCGCGCCGCGGCGAAGAGGTGCCGACGGAGCCCAAGGAGGTCACCGTCTACGAGCTCTCTCCCCTCGGCGAGATCGAGGACGGCCAACTGCGCTTCCATCTCGCCTGCTCCTCGGGGACCTACGCCCGTGGCCTGGCCCACGATCTCGGCGCCGCCTTGGGGATTGGCGCCCATCTCGCCGATCTGCGCCGCACCCGCATCGGCAACTTTCGGGCGGAGGACGCGGTGACGGTCACCCAGCTCGAGGCTCAGGTCCAGGCGAACGAGCCCGTCGGGACGGCCTGGATTCCGTTCGACCAGATCCCCCTCCCCTTCGGCGAGGTGATCGCTGATCCGCAGCAGGAAACCCGCATCCACCACGGCCAGACCGTGCTGGTGCGCGAGCTGGCGGGCGAGGAAGGGGATTGGGTCAAGCTGATCAATCGCCGCCGGGAGCTGATCGCCGTCGGCACCGTGGTCGAGAGAATCGGCACCGCCGGTGTCGGTATCGTTCAGCCGAAGGTGGTCTTTCGTTGAGCCAGAAGCACGGACGTAAAGGACAAAAGGGACGATAAGGACCTCAAGGACACGGAGGATGGCACCAAATCATCCTGCCGCGCGGGCACTTAGAGGGCTGTGTTATCATTCACCTGGAAAGAAATGTAAGGAGGAGTTTGCATTGGCGCAAACCAGCGAAGTCAAAGAGAAGATCATCAGCGAATACCGGACGCATGAAACCGACACCGGTTCGCCGGAAGTGCAGGTCGCGATCCTCACCAGCCGGATCACCGAGCTGACCGAGCACTTCAAGACCCACACCAAGGATCACCACAGCCGCCGCGGCCTGCTCAAGCTGGTCGGCCGCCGCCGCCGCCTGCTCGATTACCTGAAGGGGAAGGACGTCGAGCGCTACCGCTCGACCATCGAGCGCCTCGGGCTCCGCAAGTAACCCCCACGCAGCCCGACAGGACAGAGCCCCGAGACCCAGCCGGTCTCGGGTCCGTCCCAATCCTCCAGACCACTCGCTCCCCGGCCCGCCCGGGAACAGCGAGGCCCAGACGCGGGGCTCGGGCTCGGAGGCGTAAACAGACGAGAGACAAGCAAAATAAAACGAAAACGAGAAAGAAGACAATCCCAATGAAGCAACGGAAAGAGATTCCCATCGGCGCCGGTACCCTGATCATCGAAACGGGTCACTGGGCCAAACAGGCCAACGGCTCCTGTACCATCCGATTCGGCGACACCGTCGTGCTCGCCACCGCTTGCATGGATCTGAAGGTCGGCATCGAGCGCGATTTCCTGCCGCTCACCGTCGACTATCGCGAATACACCGCCGCCGCGGGCAAGATCCCTGGCGGCTTCTTCAAGCGCGAGGGCCGGCCGACGGAGAAGGAGATCATCACCTCCCGCCAGATCGACCGCCCGCTGCGCCCCCTGTTCCCCGAGGGCTACACGGCCGACACCCAGATCATCGGCTTCTGCCTCTCGGCGGACAACGAGAACGATCCCGACATCCTGGCCATCAACGGCGCTTCGGTGGCGCTCGTCCTCTCCGACATCCCGTTCTACCACCCCGTGGGCGCCGTCCGGGTGGGCTTGATCAACGGCGAAGTGGTGATGAACCCCGCCAACAGCCTGCGCGACGTTTCCGACCTCGACCTGGTGGTCGTGGCCACGGAGGAAGCGGTGGTGATGGTCGAGGCCGGGGCCAACCAGGTCTCTGAAGAGCTGCTGCTGGAGTGCATCTTCCGCGGCCACCAGGAGATCCAGAAGATCATCAAGGCGCAGCACGAGCTGTTCCGCGAGGGTAACCGCGAGAAGCCGGCATGGAGCGCGCCGGAGCCGTATCCCGAATCGCTCTACGAGCAAGCCAAGAGCGACCTCTGGGCGCCCCTGAAGTTCGCCCTCTCCACCAAGGGGAAGTTCGAGCGCAAGGCGGAGGTGAACGGCGTCATCAAGCCTTACCTGGCACAGATTCCCGAGGAGGAAGCGGCGAAGCGGGGCCAGGTCAAGAAGATCGTTTCCCGCCTCGAAGAGGAGCTGCTGCGCGAGGTGGTGCTCGTCGAGCGCACCCGTTTCGACGGCCGGCGCCTCGACGAGGTCCGCGACATCGAGGTGCTGACGGGAGTCCTGCCGCGCACTCACGGCTCGGCGCTCTTCACCCGCGGCGAGACCCAGGCCCTGGTCACCGCCACCCTCGGCACCAGCCGCGACGCCCAGGTGATCGAGGAGTACGAGGGCGAGAGCATCCAGAAGTTCATGCTGCATTACAACTTCCCCCCGTTCTCCGTCGGCGAGGTGAAGTTCCTGCGCGGCCCCGGCCGGCGTGAGATCGGTCACGGCGTGCTGGCCCGCCGCTCCCTGCTGCCGGTGCTGCCGCACGAGGACGAGTTCCCCTACACCGTCCGCGTCGTCTCGGACATCCTGGAGTCCAACGGCTCCTCGTCGATGGCCACGATCTGCGGCGGCTCGCTCGCCATGTTCGACGCCGGCGTGCCGCTGCTGGCGCCGGTGGCGGGCGTCGCCATGGGCCTGATCAAAGAGGGCGACAAATTCGCGGTGCTGACCGACATCGCCGGCCAGGAAGATCACTACGGCGACATGGACTTCAAGGTGGCCGGCACCCGCGAGGGCGTCACCGCCCTCCAGATGGACATCAAGATCACCGGCGTCACCCGCGAGATCATGAAGGTGGCGCTGGAGCAGGCGAAGGCCGGCCGCATGCACATCCTCGGCATCATGGAGGGTGCCATTCCCAAGCCGCGGACCGACATCTCGAAGTTCGCGCCGCGCCTCTACACGCTGCAGATTGCCAAGGAAAAGATCCGCGACGTCATCGGACCCGGTGGCAAGACCATCCGCTCAATCATCGAAGAAACGGGCTGCAACATCGAGATCGAGGACGACGGCAAGGTCATCATCGCCTCGCCGGACGAGCCGGCGGCCCGGCGCGCCATCCAGATGGTGGAGCGCCTGACCGAAGTGGCGGAGATCGGCAAGGTCTACACGGGCACCGTGCGCCGCGTCGAGGCCTATGGCGCCTTCGTCGAGATCATGCCGGGCACCGACGGCCTGGTGCACATCAGCGAGCTCGCCCCCTACCGCGTCCGCGAAGTATCGGACATCGTCAAGGAAGGCGACGAGATGGCCGTCAAGGTCATCAACATCGACGAGACGGGGAAGATCCGCCTGTCGCGCAAGGCGGTCATCATGGAAGCGCCGGACTACGATCCCGCCCAGTACGAAGGCATGGAAATGGCCATGGCCGGCGGCGGTGGCGAGCGTAGCGAGGGCGACCGCGGAGGCCGCGGCGGCGATCGGGGCGGACGGGGTGGCGGCGGCGACCGTGGAGGCCGCGGTGGATTCCGCGGCGGCCGCGGTGGCGGCGGCGACCGTGGACCGCGAGGCGGAGGCGGGCGGTAACCGCTGAGACGGCTCCCCCACCTTCTCTGTGATTAAGGGCGACCTTCGGGTCGCCCTTTTTCTTTTGGGACGCGCTAGACTTTCGCCATGTCAGCCAGCGTCAGCCGCCACGATCTCGTCGCCTATCTCGATCAATATCTCGATGCCACCCAAGGGCGGGATTACGGTCCCAACGGCCTGCAGATCGAAGGCAGGGAGGAGATCCACAAGGTCGTTACCGGCGTCTCGTCCTGCCACGAGCTGTTCGTTCGAGCCCGCGAGGCAGGGGCTGATGCCGTGCTCGTCCACCACGGTCTGTTCTGGGACGGCATGCCGCGCACGCTGATTGGCTTTCAATTCCGTCGCGTGTCCGAGCTGATCCGCGGCGAGATGAGCCTCCTCGCCTACCACCTTCCTCTCGACCGCCACCCTGAAATCGGGAACAACGCCTTGGCGTGCCGTGCCTTCGGACTCGACGGCATGGAGCCCTTCGGCATCCACGAAGGCCTGCCGGTCGGCTACAAGGGCCGGTTCCCGGAGCCCATCACCGCCATGGAGTTGGAAGGCCGCTGCCGGCGGATCTACGGCCAGGAGCCGCTCGCCTTCCTTTCCGGTCCCGATCCCGTGAAGTCGCTGGGAATCATCAGCGGCGGCGCCCAGCAGGAGCTCTACCAGGCGATCGGCGAAGGACTGGACGCCTACATCACCGGCGAGGTCTCCGAGTGGGTGATGAACGTCTGCCGGGAGGCCGGCATTCACTACCTTGCCGCCGGTCACTACGCGACCGAAAGGCTGGGTATCCGGGCCCTGGGCGAGCATGTGGCGGAAAGGTTCGGCATCGAAGCCGAGTTCATCGATGTGCCGAACCCGGTGTAGGCCGTGCCTCAACTCGACGTGATCCCGTACGACACGGACTGTACGCCGAGCGAAGGGCGTAGAGACGTTCCCAGCCTGAGGACCCTTGAGGTTCAGCCCTCCCCACCCCGTTTCAGGATCTCCCGCCAGATCTCCGCAGTCCCCAGACGGTCCGCCCAATCCTCAAGATAGCCGCGGTCAAGGTTCGCGCCGCTGATCTTCAGGACGCCTGCGATGTCGCGCAGGTGTTTTTCGGAGCCGCCCTCGCGGTAGGCCTCCATCTTCTTGAGGATGACGTCCTCGGCCGAGGAGAAGGTCGCAGCGAAATCGGGCGCCGGATTGATCTTCTTTGCTCTCGCAAAACGGCTCCGGTTGAAGGGCGAGTCGGCGGGAACCATCATGTCCACCTTGAGGCCGGAGGTCGGGTGGATGACGTTGAACTGCCCCCGCCGCGACACCGCCCGGCGGACCGTTTCCTCGCTCAGATAGAAGTCCGGCGACGGAAAGGCCGCGCAGAGCTGAGCGGTTTTGTCCGCGGGAAGGTCCACGATGATATCGATGTCGTTTGTGAAGCGGGGCTCACCGAAGAAGATGGTGGCCATCGAGCCGGTCACGAAGTACCGCAGGCCGATTCTCTCCAAGGCTTCGACGACGAAGTGGAGCAGCTCAGACTGCTCCATGGGAGAGCCTCCTCGCCACTTCTTCCCGAAGGCGCCGCTCATCCCACTCCGGGTGCTCGGCAGCGAGATGGCTGGCGATCATGCCCCGGGCGGATCGGAAGAGGTCGCTCGCGATCTTCAGGCGCTGGGCTCCGGTCATGGCACGGAATACTCGCGCCATTTCGTCGTCCACTACCTCGATGTTCCGCGGGTCGATCACCGTTCACGCATCATACTGCCAGTGGATCGAGGAGAGCCCGATGGCCTATCGGGCAAGTAAAACGGTCTGATGGACACACTCAGCGGCTCCTTGGGAGGTCCCAACGTGGCGATGTGGGGTTCCAACGTGGCAATGGGAGAACCCAACGTCACGGTAGGAGGTCACGACTTCAAGAAGGGAGGTCCCAATCTTTTATTGGGAGGTCCCAACGTGAAGATGTGAGCTCCCACCGCGGCAATGGTAGAACCCTACGTCACGATGGGAGGTCCCAATCCCACTCTGGGAGGACCCAATTTCATTTTGGGAGGTCCCTATCTCACGTTGTGAGGTCCCGGTCGCACATTGGGAGGTCCCAAGGTCGCAATGGGAGATCCCTACGTGGCAGTGAGAGGTCCCCGCGCCGTAAAGGGAGGTCCCAATTTCATTTTGGGAGGTCCCAATCTCACATTGCGAGGTCCCAACGTGGCCATGGGGGGTCACAACGGTACGATGGACACGCCCAACGTGACGCCGGGTGCACAAGCGGAAACGACTCCCCGAAGCCGGTAAGCCTCGGGGAGCTCCGGAACAGGCTCAGAAGCAGTTCCACGTCAGGCTGAAGGCATTGCAGGTGCAGAATCCAGCCCCGCTCTGCCCCACCCACGTGCACTGAATGTGGCTGTTGGGCTTGAGACATTCGAAACCGTCAAGGTTGTTGCAAGTCGGCAGGGCGTGAGCGGCCTTAGGGGTCGAGGTCCACGAAGTGAGGGCGGTAAGGGCGAGCAGAAGAGCGAGGCGGACGGTTTTGATCATTGGCTGTCTCCTTTCTTCTGAGTCCGACGAAAGGAGAACGTTTCGGCGCTACTTTTCCCCTCACCTGGAGCCGCTCAGATCATCGCCGCTTCATACGCCACCTCGACGAACGCCGGAGTGGGTCTTCGCAAACAAGCGAAAGAAATTATTCCCTGTCCGCCGGCAGGTCTCCTCGAAGCTCTCGCTGGTCTCCTGGGCGAGGCGGGCGGCGATCTCTACGACGTAGGCGGGACGGTTGGGCTTGCCGCGGTAGGGCACCGGAGCGAGGTAGGGCGTGTCCGTCTCCACCAGGGCGCGGTCCGGCGGCAGGATGGGGATCACCTCGCGGACATTGTCGGCCTTGGGGAAGGTGATCATCCCCGAGAGGCCCAGGTAGAAGCCGCGATCGATCAGCTCGCGGCCCATGGCGAGGCCGCCCGCGAAGGAATGGAAGTCGGCCTGGAGGTTGCGGAAGGCGTCCTCCCGGACCACGGCCAGCATCTCCTCGTTGCTGTCGCGGTTGTGGACCACGACCGGCAGGCCGAGTTCGACCGCCAGCTCCCACTGCTCGCGCAGGGCGCGGAACTGCGCCTCCCGTGGCGAGTAGTCGTAGTAGAAATCGAGACCGCACTCCCCCACCGCCACGGCCTTCGGGTCCGCCAGGAATGAACGAAGCCGATCGACGTCACCCCCTTTCCAGGACGATGCGTCGTGGGGGTGCGTGCCCAGCGCGCACCAGACGTCCGAATGGCGATGGCAGAAGGCGAGGAGATCCTCCGACTCCTCCAGCTTGGTCGCCGGGACGAGGAATCCCCGTACCCCACGTTCCCGCGCCACGTCGAGGGCGCGCTCGCGCTCCTCAGGCGGCAGGTTCTGGAGGTGGCAGTGGGAGTCGATCGGTCCGGAGAGATCGATCTCGCTCACTTCACTCGCGTGCCGTTGGGGACCTGGGCCGCCGGATGCAGGAGCACGGGCTTGCCGTCGAGCGAGGCGGCGAGGACCATGCCGTTGGATTCGACGCCCATCAGCTTGGCCGGCTGCAGGTTGGCGACCACGATCACCTGCTTGCCCACCAGATCCTCCGGCTTGTAGGCGAGCGCGATGCCGGCGACGAGGGTGCGCGGCGCTCCCTCCCCGACATCCACGGAGAGCTTCAGCAGCTTGTTGGACTTCGGCACGGGCTCGGCGGCCAGGATCGTGGCCACCTTGAGCTCGGCCTGGAAGAACTGGTCGACCGAAATGCGGCTCGGCTCGGAGGCGGGAGCGGCAGGTGCGGCGGTTGGAGCGGTTTCGGCGGTTTCCATCGTTTTCTTCTCGGTCTCCGGAGGCTTGGCCTCAGCGAGGTAGGCCTCCTTGTCGATGCGTGGGAACAAGGGCTTGGGCTCAGGCAATTCGGCGTTGGTCGGTGTGCCGCCCCATTCCAGCGCTGCAATGCTGGTGGGCGGTTCGGCCGAGCCCACCGCCGCCAGCACCTCGGCGGCCACTCGCGGCATGAAGGGGAGGAGGCCCGTGGCGACGAGGCGCACGGCTTCGAGGCCGTTCCACAGCACCTTGGACAGTCGCTCCCTCGCGCCTTCCGTCTTGATGAGCTTCCACGGTTCGTTGATCACGATGTACTGGTTGGCCTCGGCCAGCAGGCGCCAAAGCGCTTCCAGGGCGCGGCTGAAGGCGAGCTCCTCCATCGCCGCACGGTAGTCCGCAACGGACTGTCGGGCGACCGCGATCAGCGGATTGTCGGCGCAGCGTTCCGGCGGCGTCTTGCCGTCGAAGGCCTTGCGGGCCAGGGTCACGACCCGCGAGACGGTGTTTCCGAGATCGTTCGCCAGATCGCTGTTGTAGCGGTCGATGAACGCTTCGTCCGAGAAGCTCGCGTCCTGGCCGAAGACCATCTCCCGCAGCAGGAAGTAGCGTACGGCATCGGAGCCAAACCGGTCGATGAGGTCGTCGGGGCGCACGATGTTGCCCTGCGATTTGGACATCTTGCGGCCATCGCGATTCCACCAGCCGTGGCTCCATACCGTGGTGGGAAGCGGCAGGCCGGCGGAGAGCAGGAAGGCCGGCCAGTAGACGGCGTGGTGGCGGAGGATGTCCTTGCCCACCAGGTTGACGCGCGTGTCGCCGTGCTCCCAGAAGCGCTCGTAGAGGGCCGTCGAAGGGCCGCCGAAGCCGAGGGCGCTGATGTAGTTGATGAGCGCGTCGAGCCAGACGTAGACGGTCTGCCCCGCGTGTCCAGGAAATGGAATTCCCCACTCCACACTGGCGCGTGAGACCGACAGGTCGCGCAGCCCCGATTCCACGAACGAGCGGACCTCGTTCATGCGGGTGGCCGGCCGCACGAAATCCGGCTGTCGCTTGTAGAGATCAAGGATCGGCGTCTGGTACTTGGAGAGCCGGAAGAAGACATTCTCCTCGGACTTCCACTCGACCGGCGTCCCATGCACCGGGCAGGTCTGCCCAGGCCCGAGCTCCTTCTCAGTGTAGAAAGTCTCGCAGGGCGAGCAGTACCAACCCTCGTGGACAGCTGTGTAGAAATCGCCGGCGGCCTCGATCCGGCGGATGATCTCCTCCACTCCCCAGCGGTGGCGCTCCTCGGTGGTGCGGATGAAATCGTCGTAGGAGAAGCCCAGCCGGCCGCGCAGACGGACGTAGTCGGCCACCACGCGGTCCGCCAGCTCGATGGGCTCGATTCCCGCCTTGCGGGCCGCCCGCTCGATGTTCTGGCCATGCTCGTCGGTGCCGGTGAGGAAATAGGTCGTGTCGCCCGCCATGCGCCGGTAGCGCACCAGGGTGTCGCCCACGATGGTGGTGTACATATGCCCGAGGTGGGGCGAGCCGTTGACGTAGTAGATCGGGGTGGTGAGGTAGAAGGTGCTCATGGAGCGGGGGATTGTAGCAAAGCGGGGAGGCTGGCTGCCTACGAGGCCGCCAGCTCCTCCGGCGTGTACTCGTAGTGCGCACCGCAGAAATGGCAGTCGGCCTTGATCAGCGGCTCCTCGCGCAGGTACTCGCGGTCCTCCGCCGACAGCAGGACGAGCTGCTGCAGGAAACGCTCGCGGCTGCAGCGGCAGCGATAGCGGAGCGTGCGCGTCTCGGCAATCTCGGGATCGAGACCCTTCAACACCCGCGAGACGACGCCTTCGATCCCTTCGCCTTCCAGCAGCTCGCTGATGCCGGGAAGAGACGCGAAGTTGGCTTCGAGGCGCTGAATTTCGTCCTCGGGGGCTCCCGGGAGGGCTTCCACCACCATGCCGCCAGCGGCAGCCACCAGGCCGTTCGGCCGGTTGAGCACGCCGAGGAGGACGGCTGAGTAGGTCTGCTCGCTCTGCCTCAGGTAGTGGGCCACGTCGAGGCCGATTTCGCCGCTGATCAGCTCCACCTGGCTCTGGTAAGTAGGCCGGCCGTCGTCGAACGCGCGCATCACCCGCAGATGGCCCTTGCCGATCGCCCGGCCGACGCCCAGCTTGCCGTCCGGCCAGTCGGCGACCTGCACCTGCGGATCTCCCACCATGCCGCGCAGGTTTCCTTCCTCGTCCGCTTCGGCGAGCACGCGCAGGATGGGGCCGTCGCCGCGCACTTCCAGCATCAACCGGCTCGGGGTCTTGGTGGCCAGGCGTTGGAGCAGCGCGGCTCCCGCAAGGCAACGTCCCAGCGCCGCCGTGGGCACGGGCCAGAGATCGAAGCGGTCGCGGGCCTCGGCGACGATGCCCTTGATATCGGCGACCGCCCAGCGGAAGGCCCCGAAACCGGCAAGACCAAGCTCCAGCCTCCCCTGGGCGGGGGTTTGCAAATCAGTCACGTGTTGAGGTCTCCAAGCTGCGGATCAGGGTCTACGGTGACGATGCGCCGGCGGCGGCCAGGGCCGCGTGGTAGACGTCCCGCCAGGGAACGCCGCTCGCCAGGGCCAGACGCCGGCAGTCCTCGTACTCGGGGGCGATGGCGAGGGGCCGGCCATCGAGCCGGGCACGCTTCACCCGCACGGTTCCGAACGCGGTCGGGACTTCCAGAATTTCCCGTTCCGCTTCGAAGCGGGCCGCGGCGTGGTAGCGGCAGCCCAGGGAGCCGGACTCCGCGAGCAGGACGCCCGCCAGCTCCGCGAGTTGGGGCCGCCGGCAGAGCAGAGTCACGAGCGTGCCGGGCCGGTTCTTCTTCATCTGCACCGGCGTGAAGTAGACGTCCAAGCCGCCCGCCGCAAGCAGGCGCTCCATGAGGAAGCCGAAGCCTTCTCCCGGCAGGTCGTCGATCTCGGCCTCGACGACCATGACCTCCGCGCGGGCAGGCTCGACCGCCGACTTTCCCTTGAGGAACCGCAGAGCGTTGGCCTGATGTGGGAGGTCTTTCTTTCCCAGGCCGTAGCCGGTGCCTTCCAGGATCATCGCCGGCAGATCGACGTACTCCGTCACCAGCTCAGCCAGGAGGACGGCGCCGGTCGGCGTCGTCAGCTCGCCACCCGGTCCGCCGAAGACGGGCTTTCCCCGCAGCAGCTCGGCCGTCGCCGGAGCGGGAATGGGCACCTCGCCGTGAGCCATCTTCACCCGGCCACTGCCGACGTTCACCGGACCGCAGGTGATGCGCTCCGGCGCCAGGTACTCAACCGCCACAGCCGCTCCCACCAGATCGACGATCGAGTCGAGGGCTCCCACCTCGTGGAAGTGGACGTTTTCCAACGGCATACCGTGGGCCTTGGCCTCGGCCTCGCCCAGCCGTTGAAAGAGTCGGACCGCCCGGTCTTTGACGGCCGGCGAGAGAGCACTTCTCGAAATGATTTCGCGGATTTCCGTCAACCCGCGGGTATGGGAGTGATCGTGGTGAGAATGTCCGTGATCGTGTTCGTGATGATGGTGATCATGAGGATGATCGTGATGATGAGGAGGATGATCGTGGCCGTGCTCCTCCGGGTCCGGTCCTTCGACGGGACGGCCCTCCACCAGGACACGGAAACGAGTTCCCACGAAGCCGCCACGGGAGGCCTTGTGACTTTCTACCGAGACTCCCGGCAGACCCAGGCGGACCACGGCTTCCGACAGCACTTCGAGCGGCATTCCCAGGTCCAGGCAGGCACCGAGAAACATGTCGCCTGCGATGCCGCTGCTGCAGTCCAGGTGGTAGATCGCCATGGCGGGTTAGGCTACCACGCGCCCTTTTCCCGCCGCTCTTTGAGCGAGGCCCAGCGTCCCTGGCTGCCAAGGACAACGCGATCAGCGACCACGAGTACAACGTGAGCGCCGCGGCCCTCATTACGGGGGTCAGGGGCCTGATCATCGGGCTACCCTCGGAACGGGTGCAGTCCTACCTGTGGCTGATCGGCGGCGGGACGGCGTCCAAGGCGTCCATGCTCGACGCCAGGAACCAAGTGAACGATGAGGTTCCGGCGG
>DATIOS010000423.1:0-6181 GCA_035472915.1 Thermoanaerobaculia bacterium | reverse complement strand
GAGAGTGATGTGCCTCCGTCTAGCCCATTGGGGAGGAAAGGCCGAATGACCCACGTCCGCGGGTCAGGACGCGAAGCGGGCGCTCGGCGTGCCGGGCGGATTGAAGGTGCCGGGGACCCAGTCGGGGTTCGTGACGCACACCTCGCACTCGAGTCCGTCGGGGTCACGGAAGAAGATGCTCAGGATCTTGCCGAAGTCGGTGACGAACTCGTCGGCGGCGCCGCGTGCGATGAGCCGCCGCCGGATCTCCTCGAACGCCGCCATGTCCGAGGCGTGGAACGCCGCATGATCGAGGCGCCCGCGTCCGAACATCGGCGTCTGGCGGAGCACCTCGGGGTTGTCGGGCATCTCGAACGCGTTGATCTCCGAGTGCGGTCCGACGTCGATGATCATCAGCCGCAGGTGCTGCTCGCGCGGCACGTCCGGTGGTCCGTCGACCATCTCGGTGGCCTTCGTCGCGTCGAACACCGCGGCGTAGAACTCGAGCAGCCGGTCGGCGTCCTGGGTGATCACGGCGACGTGGTTGTATCCGTCGGTCAGCATGCGGGCCTCCTCGCGACGATCCTCCCCCCACCGTACGGTGGGAGGAGGATCAGATAGCACGAATCCGGAGCCGCCGGGTCAGTACCAGCGTCGACCCCAGTGCGCGCCCGAGCTCTCTGCGATCCAGAGCACCGCGCCGACCACGGCGAGCACGATCCCGATGGTCCACAGGATCGGGATACCGGCCAGCAATCCGATCAGCATGAGGATGATCCCAAGCAACAACACGTCCGAACCTCCCGTTCGCATTTTCGACGGAGTCGGATCTGCCCGTCGTCGCGGGAGACGAAACCTGCGCGCGGCGCGGGTCGCGTCGCGGTCAGTACGAGGCGAGCGGGTCGCGCACGTCGTCGTCGAACGACTCCGGCGCCCAGATGCTGAACAGGCCCGTCACGACTTCCATCAACCAGTGCGCCATGGGTTCCTCCCGACGTCCGGCGGTATACCCGGATGGAGGGGACGCCAACCGCGTGGCGCGGTACACATGCGCCGGCGCCGACGACGAGGAGTGATCGTGGACACACCGATGATGGCGGAGACCGTGACCGTACAGGGCCACGGTGGTGACGACATCGAGGCGTACTTCGCCCGTCCGCTCGGCGCCGGACCGTTTCCCGGCGTCGTCGTCATCCACCACATGCCGGGCTACGACCGCGCGACCAAGGAGATGGTGCGCACGTTCGCGGTGCGCGGGTACTCGACCCTGTGTCCCAACCTGTTCCACCGCTACGCGCCGGGCGCGTCGGCCCGCGACGCCGCCGCCGCGGCGTTCGAGGCGGGCGGCGTCCCCGACGAGCAGTGCGTCGGCGACGTCGCCGGTGCGGTGCATCTCCTCCGGGCGCTTCCCGGCGCCAACGGCCGTGTGGGAGTGATCGGGCACTGCTCGGGCGGGCGCCAGGCGTACGTGGTGGCCGCGCACCTCGACGTCGACGCGGCGATCGACTGCTACGGCGGGCGGGTCGTCGCCACCGCCGACGAGCTCACTCCGGCGCGTCCCGTGGCACCGATCGACATGACCGCGGATCTGCGCTGCCCGCTGCTCGGGCTCTTCGGTGCCGAGGACTCGAATCCGGATCCCGCGCAGGTCGCGCGGATCGACGAGGAGCTGCGCGCCCACGGGCTCGATGACGACCGGCGGCGGCCAGGGATTGACGGCGATCCGGTCCGGACGGGTGGAGACGACGCCCCGGATGTTGGGGAAGAGGAAGCGGCCGTCCCGCGTCCGGCAGGCGGCGGGCTGATTGGCGCCGCACCCTTCGGCGCTGGCCATGCCGTCGGTGATGCCGTAGGAAAAGGAAGCAAGGGCCCGCAGGCGGCCGGCGCCAAAAGCCTGGAGGTCCGACTTCCGCACGCGGTAGATGCCGCGGTTGCAGCTCATCCAGAAGAATCCCTGGCCGTCTTCGAGGATCTGGAAGGCCGTGTCGTCGAACAGACCATCCTTGGCGGTGAAGACCACGACGGTGCCGTGGCTCCGGCGATGGAGCCCTTCGCTGGTGCCGATCCACAAGGTCCCGTCGTCATCCTCATGAAAGCTGTAAACCGCGGCGTGGCCCAGATTTCCTTCCCGGAACGGCAGGAAACGGCGGCCTTGGAGATAGGCGAGCCCGTTGCGGGTGCCGACCCAGAGGGTGCCGCCGCGGTTCTGATGGAAGGCGAAGATGCGCTCGCTGGGCAAGCCGTCGGCGAGCGAAAAGGCGGTCAGGCGGCCGTTCTCCAGGAGCTTGACGCCGCGTTGGGTGCCGATCCACAGCCGGCCTTGACGATCCTCATAGAGCGAGAGGACGTTGTCCGTCGCAAAGCCGGGCACCGGACTGAACCGGCCGTCCTGGAACCGGGCGAGCCCGCCGTTGGTGCCCACCCAGAGATTTCCGCGGCGGTCGCGAAAGACGGTGCGCACCACGTCGTTGGGCAGGCCGTCCCGCAGGGTGAACAGGGTCTCCGTGCCGCCGGCCAGGCGTTCCAAGCCGGCGGCGGTGCCGGTCCACACGGTGCCGTCGGAGTCCTCGAGCACCGACCACGCGATCCGGCCTGCCCGGAAGGCCGCGCCCGGCAAATAGCTGAAGGCGGCGTTCTTCATACGCAGGAGGCCGTTGCTGCTGACGCCGAGCCAGAGGTTTCCTTCACGGTCCTCGAAGAGCTCGTGGACGTCCTCGCTCGGTGGGCGGCCGGCGGCGGGCAGAGGGGTCAACTTGCCGTCCTGCAAGAGATTGAGCCCGCGGCGGGTGCCGACCCAGAGATTGCCGTCGCGGTCCTGAAGCACCGACCCGACCTCGTCGCTCGCCAAGCCGTCGCGGCGGGTGAGGAGGGTGAGGCGGCCGTCGCGCCAGCGGTTCAAGCCGCCGAGGGTGCCGATCCACACGTTTCCCTCACGGTCCAGCCTGAGACTCCGGACGCGGTCATCCGCGAGCCCCTGGCGGAGGGTCAGGGGCTGGACTTTGCCGCCGATGAGTCGAAAGACACCGGCGTCGGCGGTGCCGATCCAGATGCCGCCTTCGCGATCCTGGCAAAGAGAGGACACCAGGCCCCGGGGCAGGCCGTCCGTGGCCACGGCGGCGAGGTTTCCCTGTTGGAAGCGGGCGAGGCCCCGCTCGGTGCCGATCCAGACGGTGCCGTCGCGGTCCTCGAGCAGGGCCTGCACCCGGTTGCTCGGCAAGCCGTCCTGCATCGCCCAGCGGGTGAACTTGCCGTCCCGGAAACGGCTGAGACCGCCGCCGTCGGTGCCGATCCACAGCGTGCCGCGGCGGTCGACCATGAGCTTGCCGATCGAGCTGCTGGCGAGACCCGGAGAGCTGTCCGGCAGGAAGGTCCTGAAGCGGACGCCGTCGAAGCGGGAAAGCCCGCTCTGGGTGGCCAGCCAGAGATAGCCGTCGGGAGTCTGCGCGATCGAGGCGACGGAGTTCTGCGGCAGGCCCTGCTCCGTCTGCCAGGAGTCGAGCCGGAAGGAAGAGGGCGACTGGCGGGCGTCGAGAGCAGAAACCGGAGGCGGCGGGGCGACGGCGAGAGCGGCGGCAGCGAGGACGAAGATGAATCCGCGGGGGAGCGTTCGGATCGGCGCCATTACGACACCGGCCGAAACACCCGGCGCCACCACCGCTGAAGGGCCGGCAGACCGCGCTTCTCGGCCTGGGCTTCGATTTCTTCGAGAGGCGACGGAAGAATGGCCAGCCTTCCCTTCTCGAGTTGGAGGAGCAGCAGGTCCATCTCCCGTCCCCGTTGCCGTGGATCGCTGGAGAAAGCCTGGCGCAGGGGAGTCTTGCCGTCGAGTTGGGCGTAGAAATCGCGGGCTCGCGCCGGCATCCGCGTCCGCTCCTCGTTCGCCGGCTCCTCCACCCAGATCGGATAGCTGCGCTCCAGCAGATCGAGGGGCAGGGCCATCCGGCGGCCGGCCACCAGCACCTGCTCTTCCGTGGCCTGCTCCAGCAGCAGGTCGTAGACGTTCAGCTCATTCGTCGTGCGGTCGACCGCATCAGGGACCTCGACGACGTCGAGCGCACGGTCGATGCAGAGCCGGAACGTGGCCTCGAGGAAGCGGAAATGAGATCCCTTGACCCGTTGGAAGATCTCGTTCAGGGTTCGTTCGCCGTCGACGGCCGCAAGGATGATGCGTTCCAGCGGCAAGCGCTCCGCGACCCCCCGGTTTGCCAGCTCGCCGCGCACCAGCACGACCTCGTCGTTCGCCAAAACCCGGCGGATGCGGGAGGACTCGTCCAGCCAGCGCCCCCCTTCCATCACCAGGCCCAGAACGTTGATGGGCTCGGGGAGGATCTCCTCCTCCGCCGGCAGCTCCGCAACAAAGTAGAAAACTCCTCGCGGCCAGAGAAAGAGATCGCAAATCTGTTCCTCGATCTGGGCGCGCAAGGTGCGTTGAATCACCTCGGGCGGCAGCAGCCCCATCTCGCGTAGAGCGACTCCCAGGCGAGTGCCCCTCCTGGTGCACTCATTCAAGGCCTGAGACAGCCGCCCCTCGTCGAGATGACCGTGGAGGCGCAAATACTGGCCGTAGAACTCGGCGGGATCGTTCGAGATACAGCCCACGACCTCGCCGCCGGTGAAGTAAAGCCGCTTCTCGCGCTGGCTGCGGCGAATGATGAGGGCGCCCGTGCAGGACTCGTTGCGAGCCCACTGCAGGAGATCGGCCATGGGAAAGGCGGCAAGCCGGCCAGAGAATTCCATAGGAGAAGGAAGATTCTAGTCGATTCTCACCGGCGCAACGCAGTCTACCTGGAGAATTTCAGGCGCGAAGGCCACTGTTATGCTTGGCGCCATGCACTTCACCCAGCGCCTTCTACTCGCCGCCCTCCTGCTCTGCCCGGCGCTCCCTGTGGAGGCCGTCGAGATCTCCTGCCGGCCCTGCGCCGGTCTCCGGGTCGATCCGTCGGCCGGCGCCGCCGCAGCCGGTGACATTGCGCGCACGCTCAAAGCCTCCGCCCATTTGGAGGCCGGAAGCCCGCTCTTCGTGGCCTGGGATGCTTCCCTCGACGCCAGCCAGGCAGGCGCGAATCCGGAGGACGCCGCCGGCGCCGCGAACGTGGCGACGGAACTTCGCGAAAGCGGTGCGACGCCCTGGATCTCTCTCATCTTCCGCACGCCGCCTCCCCTGGCGCAGAATTCCGAGCGGCTGCAGCTGGAGCTGCGGGCGGCGGCCGAGCTTGCCAAAAGCGCCCCGGCGGGCACCTGGTTTCAGGTGGTGTGGCGGCCGGAGGACGCCGAGGCCCAGGCATTCGCCGCCGCCGACTACGCCTTTCTCCTCAAGCGGGCCGCTGTGGCGTTGACCGGCGCCCGGCAGAACGTGCTGGTGGCATCCCAGGCGCTGCCCGCGGACGCCCAGGTCCTCCACGCCTTCTACGGCCAGGAGATCGCGGCCTATCTGGAAGCCGTCGTCCTTCAGCCGGCGCCGCCCCAGGCACTGGCGGCGGCGGTGGCGGTGGTGCAGGAGGCCGATCCCGGCCGGCCGGTCGTCGTGGACGCGCTTCCCCTGCCAGCCATACCCGCCGAAGCCCTGGCCGGGGCCGCCCGCGACGCCGCGCAGGGAATCAATCTGACGTTGTTTCAGGCGCCGGTGCTGGACAACGCGGCGATCGTTCCGGCCCTGGCACCCTTCGCTTTGCTGGCGCGGGAGCTCAAGGGCGACCTTTCCTATGATCCGTCGTCCTCGCCTTCCGGCGCCGCCGAGGCCTGGTCGTTCGTGCGCGGCAAGGACCTTTCGATGCGGGTGATCGCCCTGGCGCCGGAAGGCGCTCAAGGCTTGACGCTCCGCTTCTCCGATCCGCAGCTCAGGCGTCCGGTCCGCTTTCCGATCGGCGGCGAGAGGGTTCCGCCCCCGAGTGGAAAAGTCGCCGGGCAGGAGTTGGAGCTGCAAGTGGACTCGCCGGGCCGCGTGGCCGTCCTCGGCCTGGACCGGCCCACCGCCGCCGAGCTTCACGGCATCGCGGAAAAGGTGACGGTCTCCGGTCAACGGGAGATCCCGGTGGAGGAGATCCTGCGCCGGCTTCAAGCCTTCGAGGACGCGCAAAACCGGCGTCTGGATCACTACAGCGCGATCGACACCACGGCCCTGCGCTTCCAGCCCACGGCCGGAGCGCAGACCTTCGAGGCAACCCTCGAGGGACCCCTTTTCTTCAGTCCCAAAACCGGCTCC
>DATIOS010000422.1:0-4828 GCA_035472915.1 Thermoanaerobaculia bacterium | reverse complement strand
GCGCCCCGAGACACGGCGGCGCGCACCGCCTCCGCGCCTCCCGGCGGCAGCGTCGTGTCGGCGTGGAGAAAGAGCAGGATGTCCGCCTTCGCCGGGGCGGTCGGGCCGATGGCGGCGGCAGCGCCGCGGTTGAGCTGAATGCCGCGCCCCGGCGGCCCGGTGACGATTCGGGCTCCCAGCGACCTCGCCACCTCCACCGTGCCGTCCGTGCTGCCGCCGTCCGAGACGATGACGTCATCGGCCACCGCCAGGGCGGCGGGCAGGTTGCGGCGCACGGTGTCCTCTTCATTGAGAGTGGGCACCACGATCGCCAATCGCATGGGGCACAAGGTGGCAAAATGCTAGCATGCCAGCGGTTTCATTCCGTTGGAGACGTCCCGCCATGAGCTCGCAAGGTTCCTTCAGCCATCTCGATCCCCACGGCAGCGCCCACATGGTGGACGTGTCGGAGAAGCCCGTCACCCGGCGCGTGGCCGAAGCCTCCTGCCGCGTGCTGCTCTCCGCCCAGACCTTGATCCGTCTGGCCAACCTGCCCAAGGGGGACGCCTTCGCCGTCGCCCGCCTCGCCGGCATCCAGGCGGCCAAGCGGACCTCCGAGCTGATCCCGCTCGCGCATCAGATTCCCCTCGACCAGGTGGAGATCACGATCGATCCCATCCCCGAGGGCGTCGCCATCCACAGCCACGTCGTGGTCAACGCCCGCACCGGCGCCGAGATGGAGGCGCTGGTCGCCTGCTCGACCGCGGCCCTCGCCCTCTACGACATGGTGAAGGCCCTGGAAAAAGGGGCCGTCATCACCGACCTGCGGCTGGAAGGCAAGAGCGGCGGGCGGACGGGCGTTTTTCGGCGGACGAGCTGACATGACCCGCACCGGCCTCGACCGTCTCCTCACCCAGGCGGACCGCGTCGCGGGGCGACGCTACGGCGTCCTGGCCCATGGCGCGTCGATCTCGGCCGCCGGCGTGCCGATTCACCTGGCGCTGGCAGCTGGCCCCGCGGGTCCGCCGCAAGCTCTTTTCGGACCCGAGCACGGTTTCTACGGCATCGAGCAGGACATGATCGCCGCCGCGGGCGGCCACGATCCGTGGACGGGCGCGCCCATCGTCTCGCTCTATGGCGATTCGGCGGACACCCTGCGCCCCAGCCCCGCCGCGTTCGCGGGGCTCGATCTGCTGATCGTCGATCTTCAGGACGTGGGCTCGCGCTACTACACCTATGCGGCCACCGGAATTTGGGCGGCCGAGGCGGCGATGACCGCCGGCTGCGAAGTCTGGGTGCTCGACCGGCCCAATCCGCTGGGCGGCGTGGTGATCGAGGGCAACCTCCCGCAGCCGGGCTTCGAGTCGTTCGTCGGCGCCTTCCGCCTGCCGGTGCGCCACGGGCTCACCCTCGGCGAGCTGTTCCGCCTGGAGGCGCGCCGGCGGAGCTGGGGCGGCGCGCTCTCTCACTTCGCCGTCTGGTATCTCGAAGACTGGCGCCGCACCATGACCTGGGAGGAGACCGGTCTGCCCTGGGTGGCGCCGTCGCCCAACATGCCCACTCCGGCAACGACGCTGGTCTATCCCGGCGGCTGCCTCGTCGAGGCCACGGAGCTCTCCGAAGGCCGCGGTACCACCCGGCCCTTCCAGCTCACCGGCGCGCCGTTCGTCGATCCGAAGCGCTTGGCGGACCATCTCAACGGCCGCGGCCTGCCGGGCGCGGTCTTCGTCCCCACCTGGTTCCGGCCGCAGTTCCAGAAGCACGGCGGTGCCGTCTGCGGCGGCGTCGAGCTGCTGGTGACCGACCGCGACGCCTTTCGCTCCTATCGCACCGGCGTAGAGCTGCTGGACGTCCTCCATCGCCTCTGGTCCGCGGAGTTTGCCTGGCGCGAGGCTCCCTACGAGTTCGTCTCCGAGGTTCCCGCCATCGACCTCCTTACCGGCGGCGCCGAATGCCGGCAGGCGATCGGGCTCGGCGCGGGCCTCGAAGATTGGTTCGCCACCTGGGGAGCGGACGAGCGGGCCTTCCGCGCCGAGCGGCGGGAAATCCTGCTCTATCCCGAGGAGGACGTTTGAAGTCCCCGCATCTCCTGCGGGTGACTGATCCCCCGGATCGCTTCGTTTCGCTGATTGCAGCGGCCCGCGCCTTGAACCTCCGGATCGGCTGGCTCGATTGGCCCGGTGAATGTCCGGTGCCCTCGGCCCTCGAGGCGGCGGCGGACCTGGGAGTCCTCCGCGCCGTCGCCGTGGGAGAGGGGAGGACGGTGTCCGTCAAGCCCCTGCGCGGCCGGCCCGTGCTCAAGGATCTTCTCCGCGAGCACTTCCTCGGTTGCGCGCTGGTGCTGGTGCGGGGAGAGGTGGACGCGCCCGCGCTGGAGCCCGATCTGGACGGCTGGCGTCTCGCCTCCCGTCGCCTCACCACGACCGAGCTGGCGGAAAGTCTGCGCAAGCCGCATCCCTGGGTCTGACAGGGGAGAATTCCGGCGTCCTCAGATGAGAGCGAATTTGTAGCGCTCCAACCGTCAACCGCCTCCAGAGGATAACGATGAAAGCAACGGCTCCCCTAGCCTCCCGAGACGAAGAAATCGCCCGGCTCCGGGGCATCGAAGAGAGACGAGACAGTCTCGTCTCCGTCGTCCCGGAGGTTGGTGACTCGCGTTGACGTTGGTGCCACGCCGGCCCAAGGGGCCGTGATTCCTAAGCCCAGGCCAACGGCCTGGGTTTGGGAGAGGATCCGCAGATGCGGCCTGAAGGGCCGCGATCCCATCGCCGTCGAGTCGTCTACGACGAGCAGTCGGTCTGGGATGAGGAAGCGATCCGTAGTGCAGGGGCCCATTATCGCGCCCCGTTGGGGCGCCCTGTCCGGTCAGGGGTCTGCGTACCCAGGCCGTTGACCTGGGCTGAGGGATCACGGGCCTTTGGCCCGGCGTGACGGTCAGGTTGTCCCATATACAAGCTGGATCACCGACCGACGCCCCCGGCAGGCTACGTCACCGTAATTACGGTGGGAAGTCGACCGTATACGATGGACTGTGATGCCATCCCCCAGCAAACCTGCGCCGGAAAGCGTTCTCAGCCAGCGGGCGCTCAACCGCGCCCTGCTCGAGCGGCAGATGCTCCTGCGCCGGGCGAAGTTGCCGATACCCGACGCGGTCGAGCATCTGGTCGGCCTGCAGGCCCAGTCTCCGAGCGCGCCGTATGTCGGGCTCTGGTCGCGACTGGAAGGCTTCCGGTTCGACGATCTCTCTGGGTTGATCGAGTGCCGGGCCTTGGTGCGCATCGCTCTGATGCGCTCGACGATCCACTTGGTCACCGCGGACGACTGTCTGACCCTGCGACCGGTCATTCAGCCCGTGCTGGAGCGTGGTGTCAGGGGCACCTACGGTCGCCGCCTTCAAGGCATGGACGCCGCCGAGCTCGCCGCCGCCGGATCGTGACGCCGGCCCAACGGGCCGGGAGACCCGAGCCCAGGGCTGAGGCCGAAGGCCGATGCCCTGGGTGGGAGGGAGGACAACGCAGTGCGGCCTGAAGGGCCGCGAGAACCGGTTTGACAGATCGGGAGACAACTGCTTGAGTCACCGGCACCATGGCTCAATCCCTCTCCAAACTCTACGTTCATCTCATCTTTTCGACGAAGGACCGCAGCCGAACCCTGCCTGACGAGGTTCGCCCCGACCTGCATGCCTATATGGGTGGCACGCTCAAAGGTCTCGGCTGTTCCCCGATCGAAATCAACACCGAGCCCGACCACTTGCACGCCTTGTTTCTTCTCGCACGGACCGAGACGCTGAGCAATGTCGTCGGCCACCTCA
The DNA here is from genome assembly GCA_035472915.1 of Thermoanaerobaculia bacterium. GTDB lineage: Bacteria > Acidobacteriota > Thermoanaerobaculia > Multivoradales > UBA5704 > DATARR01. The sequence continues at coordinate 1,038 of DATIOS010000422.1, read as the reverse complement.
AGAAGAGCTCGAATGACTGGCTTCGCAACCGCAGCCCTGAATTCGAGAGGTTCTTCTGGCAGGCGGGATTCGGGGCGTTCTCAGTGAGCCAATCGCAGGTCGAAGACGTACGGGCCTACATCCGCAACCAACGCGAGCATCACCGAGTCAAGTCGTTTCAAGAGGAGCTTCGGGCGTTCCTCAAGGCGTACGAGGTCGAGTTTGACGAACGCTACCTATGGGATTGAACGCCGGGCCAAACGGTCTCGCGGCCCTTCAGGCCGCAAGGATGCGGGTGCCCTTTTTCCCAGGGCATCGGCCTGCGGCCCCAGATGCCCTGGGCTCCGTTCTCCCGGCCCGTTGGGCCGGGCGGGCCTGCCACTCGCGGCATCTGGAGATTGAATCACGCTGTGCCCTTGCGGCCTGCGAAGGTGTCTCAAACTGACGTCAGCCCTCAGCGTTGTCACCCCGGATGCTCAAGACCACGACGTCCGGTTCACCGCCCCCATGGCGCGGCTGAGGGTTGCTCCGCACCCTCCTGAGACGCCCCGCGGGCATGTCGAGGTCAACAAACCACTGTCTCCCTGCGAATCCCCGGCAACAACTCAACAAAACGCCCCGCTTCCGTGTCATACAGGGAGGGGGACCATCCGGTCGCCCTTGACGCAGTCTGTACCTGCTCCTAATAACTGACTCACGACATCCGCCAGGAAAAAAGCATACCAGCCCCAAATCGCCAAAATGGCACAGAGGTAACGGCGGAAGCCGTAAAGCTCAGAAGAAAGGAAGGTTAGAGTCATGAAAATCGCAGCGAGCCCAAGGGTTTGTGAGCCCGAAAAGCTCCCCCGGAAGGAGGTAACGGCGAAGCAGGTCCTAAGTGGCTCCGAGAGAAGGGGTTGCAAAGGCGACAGTTGGAATTGACCAGGTTGGGACGGTGGGATTGCGACGAAACTGGTCGGGTATTCCCGCGTGTCCCACTCGATACGTTGGAATTGACCAGGTTGGGACGGTGGGATTGCGACTCTTGGGGGAATAGCCTTGTCGCTTGGCGGTCAGACG
>DATIOS010000421.1:0-3343 GCA_035472915.1 Thermoanaerobaculia bacterium | reverse complement strand
GGTACCGATGTAGGCGAGGCGCGCGGCCTCCGCGGTTTGCTGCTCCAGGCGCTGCGACCGCCGCAGCAGCAGCCAGATGGCGACGAAGGCCGCCACCAGGCCCGCCAGGGTGGCGACGCCGATCAGCTCCGCCTGATGAATCAGCTCGTGGCGCAGCACCTCGATGCGCTTCTGGAGCTGGCCGGCGCTGATGCCGATCTGCAGCGAGCCGTAGTCGCCGATGGGCACTTGAATGTCGGGCACCTGGAGATCCGTCGTCCGCACCGTCTGCTCCACCCGCGGCTGCGAGAGACCCTGCTGGAGCTCCGGCGAGCTGAGGGCCGGCGGCGCCACGGAGGGCAAGCGCCCCGGCTGGGGCTCGGTCGGGACGCGGGCCTCCCGGCGCCCCTGGAACACGAGATTGCCGTTCTTGTCGTGGATCTCCAGCGTGCTGACGATGTCGCGCTGGGTCAGCATCTGGTCGATGAAGGTCTGGGTATCCTTCTCCACCGCCACCGCCGTATAGAGATCCTTGCCCTCGCTCGCCGCCCGGTGGGCGATCTGGCTCGCCAGGGTTTGGGCCTGGGTCCGGGTTTCGAGCAGCACCCGCTCCACCTCGCGCTGCGAGAGAGAGCGGAAGATCAGCCAGCCGAAGAGGGCGATGTCGAAGAGGACGAAGAGCCCGAAGACGGCGGAGGCGATCAGCAGCCGGCGCGAGAACGTCGATCTCGCCACGTTTTCCATACCGAAGCAGGATAGCACCCGGCCCCTTGTCCGCCGCCCTTCCCTCGGGTACCATGGCCGCGCTTCGATGACGAATACAACCCTTGCCCCCGGGCTACGCTGGCTTCGACACCATCGACGGCGAGCCGTTGCGCTGGTCCTCGCCGCCGCCGCGCTGTCTGCCGCCGGTTGCCGGCGCGAGCCGGCCGCAGGTGAATCGGCGCCGGGCGCCGCCCACCACGGCGGCACCGTGGTCACCGGCTGGCCGAACGAGCCGGGCGGCGTCAATCAGCTCATCATCCCGGCCAGCCAGCCCACCAGCGAGATGCTGTTCCGCATCTTCCTCCATCTCGTCGAGGAGCAGCCGGATTTCGATAAGCATCCGCCGACCTTCACGCCCCAACTCGCCCGCTCCTACGACTGGTCGGCCGACCACAAGACGCTCACCTTCCATCTGCGGGACGACGTGGTGTGGAGCGACGGCGTGCCGGTGACGGCCGACGACGTGCGCTGGACCTGGCAGGCCCAGGTCAGCCCGGAGGTGGTCTGGGAGGAGGCCGAAGCCAAGAAATCGATCACCGACGTCGAGGCGGTGGATCCGCACACCGTGCGATTCCACTTCTCCCGCGTCTACGCCAAGCAGCTCCTCGACGCCAACGAAGGGGTCATCCTGCCCAAGCACGCCTGGGAGAAGCTCCCTTTCTCCCAATGGCGCAAGAGCGGCGACTGGTTCAAGCAGCACCTGGTGGTGAACGGACCGTTCACCATCGGCTCCTGGCAGCCGCAGCAGCAGGTGGTGCTGCAGCGCAACGAGCGCTACTACGAGAAGGGTCTTCCCCGCCTCGACCGGGTGGTGATGCGCATGATTCCCAGCCAGGCGGTAGGCGTCGCCCAGATGTTGAACGGCGAGCTCGACTTCCTGCCCCAGCTCGCCGTCGGCGACGTGAAGCGGGTGCAGGCGTCGAGCCAGATCCAGCTCATCGCCTACTGGTTCAACATCTATGTCGCCGTGGGCTGGAACAACGACAACCCGTTGTTCCAGGACCCCGAGGTGCGCCGTGCCCTCACCCTCGGAATCGACCGCAAGACGATCGTGGAAACCTTGCTCGGTCCCTATGGCCGGGTGGCCGACTCTCCCGTCCTGTCCATGGTCTGGGCCCACGACAGCTCGATCAAGCCCTGGCCCTACGACCCGGCCGAGGCGAAGAGGATCCTCGCCGCCAAGGGCTGGAAGGACACGGACGGCGACGGCGTCCTCGACAAGGGGGGGAAGCCCTTCACTTTCGAGCTGATCACCAACTCCGGCAATCAGCTCCGGGCCGACGCCGCGGTGATGATCCAGGACCAGCTCAAGAAGATCGGCGTCCAGGCCGCGCCCCGGCAAGTCGAGTTCAACACCCTGGCGAGCCAGACCACAGACGGCAAGTTCGCGGCGGCGATCATCGGCTTCACCATGGACACCAGCCTCGACATGACGGGCAACTTCCACAGCAAGTCCGTCGGCGAGGGCGCCAACTACACCCGCTATCGCAAGCCGGAGATGGACCGCCTGCTCGAGACCGCGGAGAGCCAGCCGGACGTGAAGGCGGAGCTGCCTTATCTCAAGCAGATCCAGCAGCTCGTCCACCGCGATCAGCCGCTGACCTTTCTCTGGGAGTCGCAACGGCTGACCGCCGTCAACAAGCGGGTGAAGGACGTCCGGCCCACCCTCGCCTTCTCGTTCTTCAACCTCAAGGAGTGGTGGGTCGAGCCGAAGCCCTGAGCCTTTCCCTTGGCCGGCTTCCTCCTGCGGCGTCTCGCCGCTTCGCTCCTGCTCCTGGTCCTGATCGTCAGTCTGCTTTTTTTTCTCGTCCGCCACGTGCCGGGCGATCCCACCAATTTCGGCGAAAGCTCGCGGCTGACGGCGACCCAGCGCCACCACCTGCACGAGCTCTACGGTCTCGACCGTCCTCTGCGCGCGCAATATCTCGACTGGGTCTCCTCGGTGCTCCTGCACTTCGACTGGGGCACCTCGTTGTCACAGCAGCGGCCGGTGTCGGCGGCCCTGCTCGACGCCCTGCCGGCCACTGCTCTCCTGGCGGTGGCGGGCCTCGCGGTGGAATACACGCTCGCGCTTCTCCTGGGAATCGCCGCCGCGCGGCGGCCCGGCTCGGGGCTCGATCACGCCATCCGCATCGGCGGCCTGCTCTTCTTCTCGCTGCCGACCTTCTGGCTGAGCCTGATGGCCGTCCTTCTTTTTGCCTATGTCTGGCCGGTGCTGCCGTCGAGCCACATGGTCTCGGTGGACTACGACTCGCTGGGTCCCGCCGGCCGTTTCCTGGACGTCGCCCGGCATCTCGTGCTGCCCGCCCTGGTGATGGGCTTCGGCGTCGGTGGCGGCACGGCCCGCTACGTCCGCTCCCGCATGATCGAAGTGCTGAGCCAGGACTACATCCGCACGGCTCGCGCCAAGGGACTTTCCGAGCGCCGCGTGCTCTGGGTCCACGCCCTCCGCAACGCCGCCGTACCGATCGTCCAGGTGTTCGCCGTGACGCTACCGCTCCTGCTTTCGGGCGCCCTGCTCATCGAGGTCGTCTTCTCCTGGCCCGGCCTCGGTCTCCTCACCTTCAACGCGATCCTGACCCGGCTACTACTTCCAGAT
>DATIOS010000420.1:0-23860 GCA_035472915.1 Thermoanaerobaculia bacterium | reverse complement strand
TAGAGCACGCCCACGAAAGGCCGCCCCTCGGCGGCGAGACCGGCGACGGCCGGGTGCAGGATGGTGTCCACGACCGAGGCCCCAACCTCCTTGGACAGGCCGCCGGAGGGGCTGTGGGCGCCCATTCCTCCCGTATTGGGGCCGGTGTCGCCGTCGCCGATCCGTTTGTAATCTCGCGCCGTGGCCAGCGGCAGCACGTGCTCGCCGTCGCAGAGGGCCATGAACGACACCTCCTCGCCCGGCAGGAAAGCCTCGACCAGCACGCGGTCGGCGCTGGCGCCGAACTGGCGCTCCTCGAACAGGGTGCGGACGGCCTGCTCGTGCTCGGCGGCGTCCTGGACGATGAGCACTCCCTTGCCGGCGGCGAGCCCATCGGCCTTCAGGACCGCGGGATAGCCGAAGCGCCCGGCGGCCGCCCGCGCCGCGGCGGCGTCGTGAACGATCTCGGAGGGCGCCGTAGGTATGCCGTGCCGTTCCATGAACTGCTTGGCGAACACCTTGCTCCCCTCGATCTCGGCGGCGCGTTGTGTGGGGCCGAAGACGGCCAGCCCCCGGTTGGCGAGCTCGTCCGCGATCCCCAGGGTCAGGGGGAGCTCGGGTCCCACCACCGTCAGGTCGATCTTCAGCTCTTCAGCAAAATCGGCCAGGCGCTGCACCTCTTCGGCCGCCAGGGGCACCCGGTCGGCCAGGGCGGCGATGCCCGGATTTCCCGGGGCGCAGTAGAGCTCCGTCAGCAGCGGGCTCTGGCGCAGCTTCCAGCACAAGGCATGCTCGCGCGCACCGCCGCCTACCACCAATACCTTCATGCCGGCCTCCAATCCACCGTCACTGCGGTCGCGGCGGTGACTGCCGTCACCGCGAGGACGTCGACGATGTCCTCCGCGGAGCACCCCCGCGACAGGTCGTTGACGGGGCGGGCGAGCCCCTGGAGGAGCGGTCCCACGGCCCGCGCTCCAGCCAGGCGTTCGGTCAGCTTGTAGGCGATGTTGCCGGCGTCCAGGTCGGGGAAGACGAGAACGTTGGCGTGGCCGGCCACGGCGCTGCCCGGCGCTTTGCTCGCCGCCACGAGGGGAACGAGAGCGGCGTCGGCCTGCAGCTCGCCGTCGAAGGCGAAATCCACTCGCCGCGTCCGCAGCACCTCGACGGCGGCACGCACCTTGTCGACGCGAGGGTGGCGGGCGCTGCCCAGGGTGGAGAAGGAGAGGAGGGCGACTCGAGGCTCTTCGTCCAGCAGCTGCCGGCAGCTCGCCGCCGCGGCCTCGGCGATGTCCGCCAGCTCCTCGGGTGTGGGGTCCGGCACCACGCCGCAGTCGCTGTAGATGAGGCTGCGGCCGTCCGGCAGCGCCATCAGAAAGCAGGAGGAGACCACCTTGAGGCCGGGCCGCGGTCCGAGGCCGCGCAAGGCTGCCCGCAGGGTGTCGGCGGTGGTGGCGAGGGCCCCCATCACGGCGCCGTCCGCCCGTCCGGTGGCGACTCTGAGCACCGCGTAGTAGAGCGGATCGCGGGCCAGGACCACGGCCTGGGAGGGATCGAGAGCCGGCAGGCGCGCGGAGAGAAAGTCGGCGAGCACGGGAAGCTCGGCATCGGCGGCCGGATCGAGCACCGGCACGGTGAGGGAAACCCCCGCGGCCTCGGCAACGGCGGCAACGGCCGCCTGCGTCCCCACCAGCTCAGGAACGCAGAGGCCCAGGGTCATGGCCCGCTCGGCGGCGACCACCACCCGGGGGTCGGCGCCCTCGGCGAGCACGACGACGGCCGGGCGCGGCGTGGCGGCGGCCCGGGCTCTCAGACGTGCGAGGGGGTTGGGCGTTGTGGGCGTCTCGGACACGCGCTGGAACTGTAGCAGACATGCTGACTCCACTACCCCGGCTGTAGAGAGCAAGATCTGTCGTGCCGGCGTAAGTGGGAGACCCCCCACTTGAGGCTCTCTCCCATTCCTGTATCCTCAGGTCATGGCGGCAAGAGGCAAAATGAAGGCGGCCTCGTGCTGATCGCACGGGACATTCGTCCGGACGCCAAGAAGAGGGTGACCTTGGGCAAGGCTTTGACGGGTCTTGAGGAGGATGTCCGCTTCGACGTGTACCGGAAGGAGAATGGCCAGATCCTCCTCGATCCTCAGGTCTCTGTTCCGGCCTCAGAGGCCTGGCTCTACAGGAGCCCCGAAGCGCTCGCCACCGTTCGGCGAGGAATTCAGGAGGCGGCTGAGGGGAAGACGGTCTCGGCTGGTTCGTTCGCGTCGTACGCCGACGAAGAATGTAGCGCCTTCTTGACACCACCCACTGATGCGTGATGTTTGATGACATGAGGACCACGCTCACCCTTGACGATGACGTGTTGGCCTCAGCCCGCGCTTTGGCCGCCCAACGAGGTGTGTCTATTGGCACTATCGTCTCTGATCTCGCCCGTCGCGGCCTCGCCCCTGCCCAACCCGCCGCTACCCGCAACGGCATCCGTCTTTTTCCCGTGCGGCCCGACGCCGGCCCCGTTACTCCCAAGTTGGTCAAGGCCTTGGCAGAGGAGGTGGATTGAGCCGCTACCTCCTCGACCTCAACACGCTGCTCGCCTTGCTCGATCCGCTGACCGCCGCATCCCCGCCGAGGCCGTGCCTGACGGTCCCCGTCACCTCACCGTAATCGCCGCATGAGCACCTGCCGGCGGGGAGGTTTCGCCGGCCGGGGCATGGCACGAGGTCCGGCGTACCAGCTCGAAGCGCTCGCTACTCAGCCCTTGAGCACCATGGCGCCCGTCGGCTGCGGCACGCCGCCCGCGGGCTCGATGGTGACCGCCCACGCCTGGATGCTCGCCAAGGCCGGCAGCTGCTCCACCTTGACGCTGGCGATCCCCTGCGGGTCCATCGCGAAGGTCCCGGCCGAAACCGGCTTGCCTTCGGCGATGTACCAGAGCTGGTACGTCCTGTCCTGCGGCAAGGCCGGCAGGTCGAAGGCATAGAAAAGGGCATCGTGGCGAAGCGGGTTGACATAGGTGTGGCCCGCGGCGCGCGGCGCCGGCCCCATTCCGGCCAGGGTCACCGACTGCACGCCCGGTGCGGCGACGACCTGAAGCGCCTGGCTCGCCCGCTTCGCCTCGTTGCGCGCCTGGATCACCTCGCGGTCCAGTCTCTCGACCTGGCGCGCCAGGCTGTTCCGCTCCGCTTTCAGCCGCTCGATGTCGCCGCGCATCTGGAGCTGGCCGGCGACTCCCCAGACCGCCACGGCCAGCAGGGCCGCCGCGGCGAGGGAGATCCACCACGGCAGCCGGCGGGGAGAGGGTGCGGCGCCGGCGACCCCGACCGTAACGCGCAAGATCCTGGCACGTGTCATTTCCGAAGGCGCGACCGGCGTCACCGAAGCCGCCAGCGCCTCCAGATCGCGGTTCCACAGCTCGAGCTGGCGCCGACACTCGCCGCAGCCGGCCGCCAGATGCTCCTCCATTTCATGCAGGTCGTCCGCGTCCAGCGCGCCCAGGGCGTAGGCCGGAAGGAGCTCCTCGAAACGGGTGGAGTGCGGAGTTTCGCTCATCACAGCTGGGCGCTCAAGGCCTGCCGGAGCTTGTTCATGCCCAGCAGGATCCGGGATTTGACGGTGCCGAGTGGCGCCTCCAGGCGCTCGGCGATCTGGGTGTGGGTCAGGCCCTCGAAGAACGCCAGCTCGATGCAGCGGCGCTGCTCCGCGGAAAGGGCTTTGAGCGCGCTGTAGACCTGGTGCTGCCGTTCGGCGCCCTCGATCCGCTCGGTGCCCACCGGCGGCACGGTGTCGGCCTGCTCGCCTCCCACGGCCTCTTCACGGCGGCGGGAGGCGTCCCGGCGGCGGAGGCGATCGAGGGCGCGTGAGCGGGCGAGCATGAGAATCCAGCCGCGCGGCGTCGAGCGATCGGCATCGTAGCGATCGGCCTGCGTCCAGACTTGCAGGAACACCTCCTGCAAGACCTCCTCCGCCTCCATCCGCCGGGCCAGAATGCGGGACAACAGGCCCAGCGCGACGGGCGCATGGAGCTCGAACAGGCGCGTGAATGCCACGCCGTCGCGGGCCGCCACCCGGCTCATGAGCTGCAGATCCTCCCTTTCCGTTTCGGCCATAGAAACTTGAGCTGAATCTCCTCTATCGCCCTGGAACCTCGAAGGTCAGCGAGGCCCAGAGGCTCTCCCAGTCGGCGCCGGACTCCCTGGAGGCGGGAATCATATGCACAGACTTGACCAGCCAGATGCCGGGCCGGTCGATTTTCAGGGCCACCCGTCCCTTGGCATCCGAGCGGGCCGAGATCTTGAGTCCCGGCCGCTCCTTGGTGAAGGCCGTCACCAAGGCCCCCTGGAGAGGCTTGCCACCATACAGCAAACGGACAGGCAGGACTTGACCGTCCGTCAGCATATAAGGGTTCGCTCCAGGGATCAATTCGAGCTTCAGGCCCAGCTCCCGGTTCCATCCCGCCGCGGCTTCGCCGCCCCCCGCCAGCACCAGCGCCTTGGCGCAGCGGGAAAAGATCTCCCGGGAGGGAGCCTCGCTCTGGCCGCGTTGCGCCCGCAGCTCGCGGATCGCTTCCAGGCCCTCCTGGTCCAGATAGTCGTTGAACTTCTTGGCGTCGAGCTGGACCGGCTCCGGGTTGCTGGTGTAGACGATCGTATACAGGCCCGGCGCCGGAAGGGTGAGGAAGCCGGCGGGCTCGGTGTTGGGCACTCCCGCCACCGCCGTCTCGCCGCCGGGTCCCACCAGCACGAAGCGTTTCATCAGGCCCGGGTCGCGGGGCACGGGATCGCCCTTGAATTCCTGTCCCACCCGCAGCCGTACGGCGACCCGCTGGGCGATGGCCGGCCGGAAGGCCGAAGGCTCGATCCAAAAATCGTGGGCCCTGAGAGCCGGGCCGGCCAGCACGGCCAGCACGGCCGCGAGAGCGGTTCTGCGCAGCGGGGTCATGATGTCTCCAGGTCAAGGACATCCGTCGGCGAGTCGCGAGCTCCGCAACTCGCCGGCGTCGAGATGAGACTGTACTTCAGGGAGCCGGAATGCCGTTGGCGCCGTTGGGCGAGCCGGGCAGCGGCGTCCGCAGGTAGGGGAAGACGGTGTCGAACTGGCTGACGTCCTGGAGCGTGCCGTCGGTGAACGGCAGGTTGCCCGAGGGCGCATCGGCAGGCGAGCAGAACACGCCGGGGAAGGCATGGCACAGCACGCCCATCGCCACCCGCAGCTCGATGTCAACCACGTCGTCGCCCGGCCGGCGGCCGTTGGGGAAGCCGGCGTTGTCGCCGCCCAGCAGACCGAGGTTGTTCTGGGAGATGGCGGGCGTCGGCGTCGTCGAGGTGTTGAGGCGCAGCATCTCGTGCGGCCGGCCGTCCGAGAGGAAGTTCACGCCCTGAACGCCGGTGGCGAAAGCCGCCACCAGGTCGGTGCGGGGGAAGTTGGTGGGCGCCCTGACGCCGGCCGAGCCGAAGAGGATCTCGAGGATCGCGGGCAGCGTCGGGTTCGTCACGTAGGTGGCGAGGGCCGCGTCGCCCTCGGGCGTGGCGGCGTTGAACAGGTTCTTGTCCTTGAGGCCGATCACGATCTCGTTCACCAGGGGCATGCCGAGGCGCGAGACCTGCACGAAGTCGCCATGCTGGGAGGCGGGGCTGTCGAAGGTCGGCTTGTCGCGCAGGAATCGCTGGCGGGGCAGAAGGGCCGTCGTCCAGCCGCCGATGACGGGATTGGTGCCGTGGGTGAGGCAGGCGGCCGGGACCTCCAAGGCGAGAGTGGTGACGTTCTTGTCCGCCAGGCTGTCGGGCTGTGCGTCGCGGGGGCCCAGGGGGTTCGAGAGGTTCACCAGGTCGAAGATCTCACCCAGGTTGACCGAGAATCCGTCCTTGCGCTGGCCGACGAAAAGGCGGCCTTCGCCGGCGCAACCCGGAATGTCGACGTCGTAAATGAACTGGCGGGCGTAGGCGGCATAGTCGGCGATCGACTTTTCGCCGATGTTGTCCACCGGTTTGTCGAAGGACTTGCCGTGGGTGCTCGCGTCGGTCACGGGCTGGAATTTGGTCTTTGCGTTGACCCGGCCGCGGGCGACGCTGAGGCTGCAGGACTCCCGCCGGTTCAGGGTGGCGTCCGGGCTTCCCGGCCCGCCCGAGATCGGTCCGACGTTGATCAGCGGCACCGAGACCTGTTTGCCGCCAACCGGCAGCTGGATGTTCGCCAGCGACTGGCCGCAATGGAACTGGAAGGTCACGTCCTCCACTCCGTCGCCGGTGTTGTCGATGAGGATGCGGTACACGGCATCCGGATCCAGGGCGAAGTAGTTGGGGCCGCCGTAGGCGTCCTGAAGGGGAATGTAGTTGGCCAGCAGGGTGACGAAACCGGTGCGTCCGAGCTCATAGCTGTTGAACATGTAGAAATCGGTTCCGTCCACCTTGGGCGTGCCGGTGATGGCCGGCGCCTCCCGGTGGCTGGAAGCCTGGGCGGGAACCAGGCCCAGTCCAGCGGCTAGCAGAACCAACAAGGCAAGAATCACTCGGGTCTTCACGTTTTTCCTCCTCCTTTTTTCGGTCAAAAGCTGTCGAGACCACTGTGTGCGGGAGGTGAAGACGGCGCCGGGGAGACCTTCTCCCTCCCCTCCCAGCCTCTCTGGTGGGATCTACGCAACGCTGGGGCGCACCGGATGAATGGCGCCTGAAAGTCCTTGCAGGAGAACCGGAAAGAAAGCCTGGAAGGTGCGGATACAATGCGCCGATGAACGCAAGCGATCCCCATATCCGTCCTGGAGGCCGGGCTGTCGATGCCCTGCGTCCGATCCGCATCGAGACCGGCGTCCTGAAGTTCGCCGAAGGTTCCGCCCTGATCGAAATTGGCGACACCCGCGTCCTGGTCGCGGCGAGTGTCGAGAATCGTGTACCGCCCTTCAAGAAGGACTCCGGCGAGGGTTGGCTCACCGCCGAGTACTCGATGCTGCCGCGGGCCACCCATACCCGGTCCGGCCGCGAGGTCAACCAGGGCAAGCCGTCGGGCCGCACGGCCGAGATTCAGCGGCTGATCGGCCGCAGCCTGCGGGCGGTGGTGGATCTCTCGGCGATGCCGGAGCGCACGCTCACCCTCGACTGCGACGTGCTGCAGGCCGATGGCGGCACCCGCACCGCGGCCATCACCGGCGCCTACGTCGCCGCGGTGCTGGCGTTGGCCCGGCTGCTGATGACCCGCGACATTCCGGCCTGGCCGCTGCGCGACCAGCTCGCCGCCGTCTCGGTGGGGGTGTTGAGCGGCGTCCCCCTGCTCGATCTCGAGTACGTCGAGGACCAGGTGGCGGAGGTGGACATGAACGTCGTCGCCACCGCCGCCGGCTCCTTGGTGGAGATTCAGGGCACCGGCGAGAAGCGCAGCTTCCGGCGGGACGAGATGGACGCCATGGTCGATCTCGCTTTCAAGGGGATCGGGGAGCTGGCCGCCGTCCAGAACGCGGCCCTCGCTCCGACCTTGGCGGACATCTCCGGCATCCTCTCCAAGGACCGGCGCCGGCCGGCCGCGCCCCAAATCTGAGAAGGAGATGTGGGGCCGGCCGTGAGAGGGCGCTGACCGCCCAGACCCTCATCACCCCGGCCCTCTTCTCCCGCCCCCGCACCACCCCCCACACCGGGAGAAGAGGGAGAACAGCAAGACGGTTCGGTCGGGGTCCCCCTCTCCCGGTGTGGGGGGTGGGAGGGGGCGGGAGAGGGGTAGGGGTGAGGGTCCTGGGCGGGGGCGACGCCCCGCCTGCAACGGAACCTCCTACAAAATTTTGCCCGTGATCTCCACGTCGAGCTGCGGCACCTTGGCGCTGTCGGTGTGGAGGGTGAGCTTGCCGTGGAACGGACCCTTGCCCAGCGAGGGGTCGAGGGTCACCCAGATGCTGTATTCCCGGCCTTCCTTCAGCTGCTCGATCTTGGCCTCGATGCCCTTGGTGCTGGTCTCGACACTGGTGAGCTTGATGGGCTCGGTGGCGAAGTTCTTGACGGTGAGCGACTTCCTGAGGGGCTCCTTGAGCTCGATCTCGCCGTAGTCGCCGACCGGTGGCGTCACCGCCATCACCGGCCGCACGAAGCCGGAGATCGGAATCTGCACGATCTTCTGCTTCGGATGGGTGGTGTGGATGGTGACGTAGTCGGCCAGCGGCCCCACCCGGGCGTCGTTCGACAGCTTCATCTCCACCTTCCACTGCTTGCTCTTGACGTCGGGCATGCGCTCCGCCGCGGTGGCCTCGCGATAGGTGACGGTCAGGAAGGGCCAGGGCGATTCGGCCTTGGTGATCTCCATCGGCGTGTCGTCGGGAACCCACAGCGTCTGGACGATGTTGCCCTCCAGGGGCTCGCCCTGGACCGTGATGTAGCGGGCGTAGCCGGGCTTGACGTTGATGTAGGGCTCCACCTTGACGCGCAGCGTCAGATCGAGCTGCGGCATGGCTGGATCGTTGGTGAAGACGCTGACACCTTTGGAGATCGGACCCTGGAAGCTGCCGGTGTCCACCACCGCGTGCACCTTGCCGGTCTTCCCCGGGGCGATGGTCTTGTCATACTCGGCGACCGTACAGCCGCAGGCCGGCTGGACGTTGGTGATCTCGAGGACGGCGTCGCCGTCGTTACGGATCAGGAAATCCGCGATGGCCTTCTCGCCCTTCGGGACAGTTCCCACGTCCTTGATCGGCTCGACGACCACAGCCTTGGGCTTGCCGTCCGCAAAAAGGACGGCCGCGACCACAAAGGCGGCGCAGAGTGCCAGAATGACGGTCTTCATCTGTCGTTGCATACGGCCTGCTCCTTCTTCGAGGGTGGATGAAAGCTCCAGAAATGCTACACTGCCGACCCGAAAACGAGAAACTTTACCCGTGACGCCAGCCAATCTCGATATTTACTGCCTGGCAATCGGGGGGACTGGGATGGCGCCTCTTGCCTGCCTTCTGCAAGAGCAGGGCCACCGTGTCCGCGGCGTGGACGGCCCCCTTTACCCGCCCATGAGCACGCTGCTCGAACGTGCCGGCATCCACCCCCACGAGGGATACGATCCCGCGCACCTCTCGCCGCCTCCCGACCTCGCAATCATCGGCAACGCCATCCACCGCAACAATCCGGAGGCGGTGGAGGCCGAGCGGCTCGGACTGCCCATCCTCTCCATGCCGCAGGCCCTGTCGCGGTTTTTCCTGTCGCGGCACCGCTCTCTCGTGGTCTCCGGGACCCACGGCAAGACGACTACCACCGCGATGGCCGCCTGGGTCTGGGCCGACGGCGGCCGGGATCCCGGCTATCTGATCGGCGGCGCCCCCCGCGATCTCGCCGCCAGCTTTCACGACGGCGGCGGCGACCGCTTCATCGTCGAGGGCGACGAGTACAACGCCGCCTACTTCGATCGCGGCGCGAAGTTCCTCCATTACCAGCCCGAGACGCTGCTGCTGACCAGCGCCGAGTACGATCACGCCGACCTCTACGCCACCCCCGAGGCGCTCTGGGAAGCCTACGCTCGCCTCATCGACCTTCTACCCGAGAGCGGCCTGCTGGTGGCCTGCGGCGACAGCGCCAAGGTGCGGGAGCTGGCGGCCGGCGCCCGCTGCCGTACGATCTTTTACGGTCTGGCGCCGGACAACGACCTCGCGCCGCTGGGGAAGATCGAGGCCCGGCCGGAGGGGAGCCGCTTTCGCGTCCGCGACGTGGAGTCGGGCGAGGAGGTCGAAGTCTCCCTCCCCCTCGCCGGCGACCACAACGTCGCCAACTGTCTGGCGGTGTGGGCGGCGGCCCGCCGCGACGGGCTGCCGGCGGCCGCGGTGGCCGCCGCCCTGGCGCGCTTCCACGGCGTCAAGCGCCGCCTCGAGGAGCTCGGCACGGCGCGCGGGGTCACCGTCGTCGACGACTTCGCTCATCACCCTACCGCCGTGGAGAAGACCCTGGGGGCCTTGCGCCAGCGCTACCCCGGGCGGCGCCTGGTGACCCTCTTCGAGCCCCGCAGCCTCACCGCCGGTCGCCGCTTCTTCTTCGAGGACTACCGCCGGGCCTTCGCCGGCGCCGACCGCGTGCTTTTCGCCCCTCTCTTCCACAGCAACCGGCTGGCCCCCGAGGAGCGGCTGGACCTCGCCGCCCTGGCCGCGGCGCTGACCGCGGCCGGTGTGCCGGCGGAAGTTGGCGCCGACAACGCCGACCTGTTGCGCCGCGGCTTGGAGGAAGCGCGGGAAGGGAGCGTGCTGGTCACCATGTCCTCGGGCTCGTTCGAGAGCATGCCGCAGCGGTTGTTCGCCGCGCTCACGGAGCCGGCCGGGGACTCGTCCGCAGACGATCCTCGATGAGGGCGGGACCCCGGTTGAGCTGGAGAGCGTCGCGGACCGCCCCGAGCGCCGCCTCCTCCGGCATCAGGCCGATCAGCTCGCCTTCGACCACCGTCGCGCCCAGCGCCGCGGCCTCGGCTCGCACCGTCTCCAGCATTCGGAGGATCGGCGTGCGGCGGAAGTCCACCAGATTCATACTCACCTGGGCACGGCCCCGGCTCGCCAGGTAGACCCCCATCGCCCGCACGGCCGGCAGCCCGCCCCCCGACTCCCGCACCCGGCGGGCGATGGCGCGGGCGACGGCCACGTCCGGCGTGTCCAGCACGGCGTTGAAGGCGATGAGGAAGAAGCGGGCGCCGATGACGGTGACGCCGGCAGTGAGGTGGACCCGCGCCGGTCCGAAGTCCGGCGCCCACAGCGGCTCCCGGAGCTTGGCCGCGAAGCCCTCGAACTGTCCCTTGCGGATCGTCGCCAGGGCTGAACGCTCGGTGACCCGTGCCGCGCGCTCGTAGAGATAGACCGGCAGCTCGAAACGCCGCGCCACCTCCGGAGCGAGCCGCTCGGCCGCCGCGACCGCTGCCGCCATGGGCGTCTCGCCCAAGGGAATGAAGGGCACGACGTCCACGGCGCCGACCCGCGGGTGGACCCCGTCGTGCCGCCGCAGATCGATCTCGGCGAGCGCCACTTCGTAGAGCGCCAGAAGCCCCTGGACGAGGCCCTCGGCTTCACCGGCGAGGGAAAGCACCGAGCGGTTGTGATCGGGATCGGACGAGACGTCGAGCAGTGTCACGCCGGGCGGCGACGAAGCGGCGGCGGCCAGCCGCGCCACGACCTCCGGGCGGCGGCCCTCGCTCACGTTGGGGACGCACTCGAGGCTCGGCACGCGTGAACAGTACAGCAACGACGGTTGGACGGCGGCGAATTCCTCTGCTACGATACGCCCGCATCAAAAAGTAAGCTAGAAGCCATCCTGCTGATGAATTACTCTGGGAACTCTTCCCTTTCGTCCGAGGTCAAGCAGCGCATCCTCAGCACGTTCGAGCAAACGCTCGAGCTGGCTCGGGACGGCAACCGCCAGGAGGCGTTGCTGGGCTGTGACTTCGTGCTGCGCATGGATCCGCAGTTCGAGCCGGCGCGGGTGCTCCAGGAGCGGCTGCGGACGAGCGCCGGCCCGGTGCAGGTCCAGGACCTGCAGTCGGGCACCGCCACCGTCGCCGATCCCTTCGCCGACCTCGACGGCCTGAGCCTCGATCTTCCCGACCTGCTCCCTGCCAACCTGCCTGGTCTTCCCGGCATCGACGGCGCCCTGCGCGGCGAGCTTCAGGCGCTGCTCGACCAGCGCCGGTTCCAGGACCTGATGGCCCGGGCGCAGAAGGAACAGGCCGCCGTCGCCGCCGACCCCGAGCTCCAGCGCATCGCCGGTATGGCCCAGGAGCGGATGGAGGCCGAGCCCTACGTCCAAAAGTTCCTGGGCGCCGCCCGCCAGGCGCTGCAAGCCGGTCAGACCGACGAGGTCGGACGGCTGCTCGACAAGGCCCGCTCGCTCGATCCCTCCCATCCCGGCATCGCCGAGATCGAGCACGACCGCGGCGCCAGTCCGGTGGCCAACTGGACCGCGTCCGGGCCGGCCGCCCCGCCAACTCCGGAAGTTGCCCTCCCGCCGCCCCTCCAAACCTCGGCGATGCCCACCAGCCTCGCCTTCGGCGGCGGCGACTCCGAGAGCGACCGGCGCATCCGTGAGCTCCTCGCCGAGGGCCAGACCGCCTTCGACGCCGGCGATCCGCAGGGCGCCATTGACGCCTGGTCGCGCATCTTTCTGATCGACATCGATCACCAGGAGGCCTCTCGCCGCATCGAGGCGGCGCGCAAGGTCAAGGCGGAGTCCGAGCGGCAGGTGGAGGAGATTTTCCACGACGGCCTCGGCCACCTGGAAGGCGGCGATCTCGCGGCGGCTCGAAAGGCCTTCGAGCGGGTCCTGGAGATCCAGCCCAGCTACTTCGCGGCGCGCGAATACTTGCAGCAGCTCGACGCGGGGAACGTGCCGCGACCCCAGTCGAGCGGTACCCGCGAAACTTTCGCCGGGTCCGCACCGCCGGCCGTCACGGCCCTGCCGGGCGCCGGCCGCGATCTCAAGGAAGAGATCCTGGTTCCCCCGGAGCCGGCGGGCGAGGCCAAGCCCGATCGCCGCCCGGCCCGCAAGCCCGCGTCGACTCGCCGCGATCCGGGGCGGGCTCGCCGACTTTTCCTCATCGTGGGCGGTCTCGTGCTGCTGATCGCGGCGGCCATCGCCTATTTCGTCTTCCAAAAGAAAGATCAGTTCTTCCCCAACTCCCAGCCGGAGGTGACGGTCACCCCGGGCGCCTCCTCCGGGGACCCCATCACCCGCGCCCAGCGGCTGAACAAGTCGGGCAAGACCGATCGAGCTCTCAGCGTGCTCCGGCACATTCCGCAAAACGATCCTCATTACGCCGAAGCCCAGAAGCTGATCGCCCAATGGGGAGGGGCCGGAGGCGCCGGCGGCACCCCGGAGCCGGGCGCCACGCCCACCGACGCAACGGCGACGACCCCGGGCGCGCCGGGCGTCACTCCCGGAGCGCTGGCCGGGGCCGGCCCAGAGAACCAGGACAAGCGAAACGAGCTGCTGGCCGGAGCTCGCCAGGCCTACGCCGAGCGGACCTACCTGAAGGCCCTCAACCGCCTGGAAGCCGCGGGCGCCCTCGCCAAGCTCGACGGCGACGACGCCAAGCTCCTCGCCGACACCAAGCAGAAGCTTTCGTCGCTGGACAAGACGATCGACCTTTTCCATCAGCATGAGTGGGAGTTCGTGGCGCGGGAGATGTGGACCAAGCACGAGGCCGAGCCGGCCAACCGCGACGTCACCCAGCTCCTCGCCGACTCTTACTACGACCTGGCGGTGCGCGACCTGCAGCGCAACGACGCGTCCAAGGCCGTGGAGAAGCTCAAACAGGTTCTGGAGCTCCAGGACGACCCGCTCGTTCGGCGCCATCTGCAGTTTGCCGAGACCTATCAGGACCGGAACAAGGACCTGCTCTACCGGATCTACGTCAAATATCTGCCGTATCGCTGATGCGACGCCCTGATAAACCGGACCCGCCGGACGAGCCTCTCCTTTTCGACCTGCCCCTGGGCGATCCGGAGCCGGAACCCGCGCCTCTCCCCCGGCGGAAACCGGAGCGGCCAGCCCGCAGGGGTCCGGTCCCCGTTCCTGATCCCGAGCCGGTCGACGTTGCCGCCCTTCGGCCGGCCGGCGAATTCGCCGGGCGTGCCAAACGGCTGGCGGCGGGACTGGCGGATCTGATGCTGCATGCGGCGGTCCTGATGATTGCCGTCATCGGAACCTTCTGGATGGGTGTGAAGCTGGACCCCACCCGGGATTGGCCGGCGCTCGCCGTCTTCCTGCTGTCCTTCTCCTTCCTCTACACGGTTCTTCCCCTGGCCTTCTGGGGTCAGAGCCTCGGCATGGCATGGAGCGGCATCACCTCCCGCAACCGCGACGGCGAGCCCCTCACCTTCGAGCAGACGGCCCGCCGCTGGCTGGGAGGACTGGTGACCACCGCCACTCTCGGCCTACCCGCCCTCGTCTCCAGCCGCCGCTCGCTGAGCGATCTCGTCAGCGGCTCCGCCACCTACCCCGGCGGCGAGTAGGCTGAGTCGAGCTCGCGAATTCTGGTTTCCCCTTCACGAAGGCGCGTCCGCCCTTCCCGAATTTTCGTATCCCCCTCGCGAAGGCGGGACCGCCCTTCCGGGAGGCGGGACGGCCCCTCACGAAGGCGGGACGGCCCTTCCCGAGTTCTCGTAACGCCTTCGCGAAGGCGGGACCATCCTTCAGGAAGGCGGGACCGCCCCTCACGAATTTTCGTAGCGCCTTCGCGAGGGGGCGATCGAAACTCGGGAAGGGCGGAGGAAACTGGCGAAGGGGAAGGGCCGACATCCAGCCGTAACGATAAGCTCCCTCAATGCCGCGCCGCTCTGTCATCGTCCTTGTCGTCCTCACCGTACTCATCCTGACGGCCCTGGGGCTGCGCGTCTGGTTGGCCCGGTCGCCAAGCGCGGCGGAGGCATTTGCGGGTCTGTTCGAAGCGTATCCAGCTGGGGACCGGCTGGTCCTGAAGCCTGCGGACTTCAAGGATCTGCCGGGGTGGGAGGGCGACACGCTGGAGGAGGCGGTGCCGGTGTTTCTCCGGTCCTGCCGAGTCCTCACCTCCCCGGCGGGCGATTGGCAGCCCGCCTGTGAGGCGGCGGCAAAAGTGCCGCCGGGCGACCGCGCCGCGGCCCGCCGGTTCTTCGAGATGAATTTTCGCCCCTGGTCCGTGCGCAATCAACGCATCCCGGTGGGTCTCTTCACCGGCTACTACGAGGCTCTGCTCCAAGGCAGCCTCAAGCGGCACGGCAATTTCACCGTGCCGATCTACGCCCGGCCCCAGGAGCTGGTGATGGTCGATCTCGGCCGCTTTCGCGACTCCCTCAAGGGACAGCGCATCGCCGGACTGACGATGAAGGGCGAGCTTCTCCCCTATCCGGACCGCAAGGCGATCGACGAGGGCTATCTCTCCCGCCGCAAGCTGGAGATCGCCTGGGTGAACGACCCGGTAGGCGCCTTTTTCCTCGAGGTCCAGGGCTCGGGCCGTATCCGTCTTGAGGACGGCCAGGAGCTACGCGTCGGTTACGCTGCCCAGAACGGCCACCCGTACACGGCCATAGGGCGCGAGCTGATTGCACGCCACGCTTTGAACGCCAAGGACGTCTCCCTGCAGACGATCCGGGCCTGGCTGGAGGCGCATCCGGACCAGGCGCGGGAGGTGATGGAACGCAATACCTCCTACGTCTTCTTCGAGAAGACCGGCAACGCCGGACCCTTCGGCGCCCAGGGCATTCCCCTTACCGCCGGCCGCTCGCTGGCCGTGGACCTCACTTACCACGCCTTGGGCACCCCGGTCTGGCTCGTCGCCAGCTCGCCCTCTCCCCATCCTGGCGAGCCCGACCAAAAGCTCCACCGTCTCCTCATCGCCCAGGACACGGGCGGCGCCATCCGCGGTCCCATTCGCGGCGACGTCTTCTGGGGCTTCGGGCCGGACGCCGAGGCCATTGCAGGGCGAATGAAGAACCGGGGCAAGATGTGGGTGCTGTTGCCGAAGGGCCGTACTCCCAGCCCCTCGCTTTAATGAAATCAATTCACCCACGGCCCCTTACGCACGTTGCGGTCGCGTTCGCCGTCGATGACCCGAAAGCCCCGCTTGCGGCGATTGCGCTCCAGCTTTTTCTGAATCCACCAGCGCTCCAGGCGGAGCCGCATCTCCCGCAGGGTCCGCCGGCTGCCCTTGGCGATCGAGCCGCTGGAGTGCACGTAGAGATAGGTGAGTCCGACCGCCGTGCAGATCCCCAGGAAGCCGGGTAGGTCGCGGGTCCCCAGGAAGCCCATGAAGCCGAAGAGGATTTCCAGCCACAGGAACCACCGGGCCCTCAGCGGCAGGATGAAGAAGAGGAGGATGGTGGCGTCGGCGTGAGCGGTGGCGAAGGCGGCAATGAAGATGGTCGTCAGGATGAGCTGCCCCTGTAGCAACACGAAAGGCAGGGGCACGGACATCAGTCCGGTCAGCGATAGCAGCACGTGCACGCCGACCGCCACCAGTCCGGCTCCCAGGGCGGAGAAGGCGATCAGGCGCCAGAAGTGCCGGCGGTAGAGGCCGTAGAACACGTCCTTGCCGAAGATGTAGAGGATGAGGAATTGCAGCAAAATCCAGATCCCCGCACCGCCGGAGCCCACGAACGGGTAGGTGGCGAGCCGCCACACCTGCGCGTTGCGCCAAACCTCCGGAGTCAGGATCAGCGCCGCCGGAACCACACGCGTCGACTCGAAGAACGACATCGAGAAGGTGACGAACAGAACCACCAGAATGGCGATCAGGTCCCTTGGAGCCGGCCCGGAAAGGCCGAAGTCGATGCGACGGGGAAAGGGATTGCGGGTCGTCAAGGTCTCAGCTCCTCTCCGGGCATCTTACCCCCCGGGGAGCGAGGTTCCTAACGGCCTCGAATCCAATTCGCCGAAGTTGCCGTCGAGGTCGGGCCGCGGGCGCGGGCGTTCTAGGCCGACCAGAGCTATAATGAAGGGAGTTGATGTCGCGCTGTAGAGTATGCTTGTGGCATGAGACATGCTACTGCACCCGAAGGTGGTTGGGCGGTGCCATATCGGCACAGGGCAACTCCACAGACGCGCACGAACGTTCCGGGGGAAGAACTTGACGAGCGAAGGCAAGGCGGCTGCGGCACTGGCGGCGGAAACGCCAGCACCAATGCTATTTCCCGATTCACCGCGGGTCCTCTATTCCAGGAATCCGCTTATCGATGTTATTTCTCAACTTCGCTTTCCTCCCATCCTTAGGATCGACTCCGAGGTTCCTGCCGGCTTCCAGGAAAGAATTCGAGAAGACTTTCCACTCCTCAGCGAAGAAGATCCATCGCTGTTTGCTGATCTTCCGCCCGAATTTACGCAATTCATGAAGGCAGGTTTGTCATCTCAGGCAAAGAGAAACGTATGGAAATTTGAGTCTGAGGACACAAATTGGGCCGTTACTCTTACGCGAGAGTTCGTCGCCCTCCAAACGAAAGAGTACAACCAATGGGAAGAATTCAGAGTGCGGCTTCGCGGCGTGCTCGACGCACTACAAGCCGAATATCGGCCCAGCTTTCTTACCCGAATCGGCTTAAGATATCAAGATCTTATCGTACGCTCAACGCTAGGGCTCACTGACTTGCCCTGGTCCGACCTGTTACAACCACACGTTGCCGCGGAGTTCTCCTCGCCCTCTCTTCGCACCGCGGTCCGAGAGGCAGCCCATCGCGTTCTCATTGAACTTTCTCACCAGAAAGGTAATGTAAACCTTCAACATGGTACCGCTCGCAGGCAAGGCGACAAAGAAATCTCGTACCTGATAGACAACGATTTCTTCACGGAAGAAAAAATGGAGGTAGCCAATGCCCTTGAGCGACTTGACCTCTTTAATAGAGAAGCAGGACGTCTATTCCGCTGGTGCATTTCAGACCGGCTTCACGCGGCCATGGAGCCCACCCCTATCGCCACATAGCCTTTCCTTTCAAGTGACATTCCACCACACGACGCATGACGGTCGCATTCGTCATTCGATCGAGTATTTGGACGCAACGGATCCCGAAACACGGGTGAAGGCCGTGATTCGCATGCTCTGCCACGTCCTTGTAGATCGATTGCCGGA
Source organism: Thermoanaerobaculia bacterium (assembly GCA_035472915.1). Lineage (GTDB taxonomy): Bacteria > Acidobacteriota > Thermoanaerobaculia > Multivoradales > UBA5704 > DATARR01. The sequence goes on along the minus strand of DATIOS010000420.1, from coordinate 6,371 downwards.
GGCCGGTCTCTTTGAGCTCTTGGAGTCTCTGCGGAACATCTTCGAGTTTCACCAAGAGCCGTCGTACTTGCCATCTCTTCCACCGGGTCCTACGCGAGTTGCTGTGAAGCGTGGTAGAACCTATGAGAGGCCGAGCTTCGAGATAGTGGAGGAGTAGCGAGTCTTGCCGGAAATTTACGTCCGTTCCCAGGCCGGCGCTCTGCGGCAAGGCGAGATTATCACCGACTTGGTGCAGTTCAGGTTAGCTATCGAAACGCTAGAGGCCAATGATCAAGTGGCGGAGTACGAGAGCCATCCCTTTGCAATTGTCTTGAGCCAAGATTGTGACCTCGATCAAGATTGGAGGGCGCGACAACCAGAGGCTGCGATTGACAAAAATGCTGAACGGCGCCTGCTGCCATCCATCTTGTTCGCTCAGGTGCATGAAGCTGCAAATTTAAGGGGTCGCGTTGAAGGCGGTGAAATGTGGAGACGCATTAAGCAAAACAAGGACGAGAGGTATCATTTCTTACAAGCGATTACTCAAGCGGAGGACGCTCTCGATAGAGGATTGCCGGAGCTAGGAATCGACTTCAAGCGTTATTTTGCCATTCCGACCGACGAAGTCTATCAAAGGAGCCGGAAGGATGCTCGGCGACGGTGCCGGCTCGTGAGTCCCTATCTGGAACATCTTAGCGTCAGGTTTTGCTATTATCAGTTCCGCGTCGCTCTTCCGGCAGAGCACGAAAGCATTCCTATCGCTTAGGGCGCCATTCGGCTACCAACCCGGACTACAGCAGGGTCCTCAACAGCAAGTTAGGGACACGTCGCGAACGCCGACGAATCCAGAATTGGCTGGAACGCTATTCACTGCGGGTTGTTATAGGTCTTAACCGTTCCGTTATTCGAATCCGTGACCGTCAAAGTCACCTGTACGTTCGTCAGACCACCCGCGAACACCCAAACCGCTGGTTGAAGCTACAGGCGTTGAGCACCTTCACCACCGCCTCCACGTTGGTGTTGCTAAAGAACCAGAGGTAGCCCGTCTCATCGGTGAGTTTCACAACCTGCGCCTGTCCGCTCTGAAGAGCGAATCAACACCAGACCTAGGAATCCCTAAGCCCCTTCGCCGCTAGGGCAAGGGCCAACAAGGACCGAGTGCTGAACGGCCTCTCTAAGTCTCCGGACGGCGATCCTTTCCCAAATCCCGCGCCGCCGGCAGCACCCCGAAGCCATCCGCCTCCGCCACACCGGTGAGGATCGCCTCCGCCACGGCCCGTTCGGCGAGGAGACCGATCTGATTGACGTGGGCACGGCGCTGGTTGGAAGAGAGGACGACGATGAGGTCGCCGTCGAAGAGGGAGAGGGCGGGCGAGAGGGTGCGGTAGAAGCCGCCGAAGGCCATGGCGCAGACCTTGAGACCCATGGGCTTGGAGAGGATGGCGTCGGTCATCACGACGGCGAGGGTGGTATTTCCCTCCCAGGGGCTGGAGGCCTCGGGCGGCAGGTTGGCGATCACCCGCTCGGCGCCGGCCAGCTCCAGGGAGTCCGGCGCGGTGCGGCAGCCGGCGAGGAGGGTGCCGTCGAGCCGGCGGACATCGCCAAAGGCGTTGACGGCTACGGCGGCGGCGACCGTAGGTCCATCCGGAACCGTGAGACTGGCGAAGCCGAATCCGCCCTTCATTCCGCAGGTCGGTCCCAGGGCCTTGCCTACGGTGGCTCCCATCCCCGCGCCGACGCTGCCCACGGCGATCGGCCCCGCGGCGGCGTTCGCCAGGGCCGCTTCCGACAGGGCGCGGGTCGGTCGGGTCAGGGGATCGCTCCGGTAGAGATCGAAGAGGATGGCGGTGGGGACCAGGGGGACGGGCGCGACGCCTGTCTGAAATCCGAAGCCCCGGCGTGCCAGCCACTCCACGACCGGATCGGCGGCCGAAAGTCCGAAGCCGCTCCCTCCCGAAAGGACGACCGCGTGAGCCTTGCTCCCCAGGTGCTGGACCGAGACCAGCGAGTCGAACTGCCGGGTGCCGGTCGCCGAGCCGCGCACCTCGGCGGCGGCGGTCATCCCCTCGGGGCAGAGGATGACGGTGGTGCCGGTCAGCGCCTCGCGGTCCGAGCCGTGGCCGATCTTGAAGCCGGGGAGATCGAGGACGCGGGAAGGCGGGGAAACCGGAGGCAGTGCGGGCATGGGGGGATTGTAGCGGAGCCCCTGGGAGCGCTGGCGTCCCGCCGGCCTACTAACCAAGCTTCTTTAAAAGCGGATGGGCCGAATTCCGGAGCTGTGCCTGTGTCGTAAGGAAGAGCTGAAGAAGCCTCCGCATCTCTCCCTGACGACGCACTCTTCACACTCCGGCAGGTAATCATTCTTCCAATCCGAGATGGATCGATTGCAGAACTCCCAAATCTCCCGGGGCACCGCACAGAGCTGATGATTGTAGATGGAGACGTTCATCCCCCGATTGGCTAGGAACCGGGTTGCCTCCGCCAACTCCGTGCCGTATTCGACCGGGTCGATCCACAGCTCAGAAAGATTCGGCACGGCAAACCCCATCACCTCGAGGCCCATGAGCGCCACATGCGACGCGAAGGTGAGATTCCTATAAATAAATTCCGCTAAATTCGGGAGCCGCTTGTAGGTGTGCTGGTGGATCACGACTCGGATCTCGACCGGTACGCCGTACTGGCCAAGGTTCTGGATGCCGACAAGCGTCTGATCGAAGGCACCCGCCGCTTGAACGACGTGGTCGTGCTCCCAGTCGATGTCGGAGTAGAGCGGAATGCCGATCATCAGGTCTGGATGGCCAATCGCCGCCAGATCCCTGGCAAAGGAGCCGTAATAGAAGAGCCTGCCGTTGGAGAGCACATGAAGAGCAGTCGAAGGTAGCAACACCTTGCATCGCTCGATTAACCGGAGCAGATCTGCTTTTAGAAGCGTGGGCTCACCACCCGTAATTCCTAACTCCTTGGTGTTGAAATCGATAAGCTCTATGAGCCGAAGATGCCGGCCGATCAGGGCGCTGTCATCGATCGACTTGGGCGGTTGCGAACACATCACGCAGAAGCTGTTGCATCGCTCGGTGACCAGAATGGAGTTGTGTGGCGAGGCGAGCCTATACAGAGTCCGCACAGAGCCGGTCGGGCTCAACGAAACGACATCACCATCCTGAAGGTGGTCCAGGGAAGCGATGTTGTGGATTATGGGAGAAGCGGATCGAGCCAAGGCTTCGGCCTGGTCGGGTGGAATCGATGCACACGTCAGGACGCCGCAGTAACCCCTGAGATCAATCTCGCAAGGCAGAGAAGCCGTCATGAGGATGTGATCTTGCCGTAGGCCAGGGTCCAGAGGGGCTGAAGTGAGTCGCCCTAGAACCACACGCGTGAGGCTCGGCAATGGCTTGCCGTGCGTAGATAGAACCAAGCTCACGAGACGATCTCTCCTATCGTCGCGGGAGTTCTCACTCCAGTGGCCCATCGCGTGAACAGGTCCTTGATGAAAGGATCTCCTTCTCGGATCAGGCCGAAGAGATGGCGCAGGATTCCCATATTCTTGGAGCAGAAGGCGCTAGTCGGGCGATGCCCTATCACATCACCCTGGGTCCGATGATTGAAGATAGGATCCGCTCCACAGTAGGGTAGGAAAGCGCAATCGGCGCAACCGGGAAGCGCTTCGAGGACGGAGTCGGCTGCCAGCGCGCGTACGGTTTCTCCGCCAAAGACGTCTTCGTACGTGTTTTCGTGGACATTACCCAGCCGGAAGGTCTTGTCTCCCATCTCGGCGAGCATTCGCGCCTCATCCGAGGCATAGATCTCACCGTCGTAGTTGTAGGCCACAGCTCCAATCCCGGCTCCCGCGGGCGACTGGAGATCGACGTAGAAAGAGGGAAACGGCGTGAGCATTTTTGTCAACAGAATTTGAGCATAGACCTCGACGAGGTCGCGGCCCTCACGGTTCACTTCGATAATCCGCTGCAGAGCCGCCTTGTAGAACGAGAGGAACTCGCTGGTCTCGTAGCGGAGAGCTTCGCCCGTCCTCACGGCATAGCCATAGGGACTGATCGAACGCAGGAAGATACTGCCGAAGCCCTGTCGCACGTATTCGTCCACGATCTCTCTGGGGTGACCCAGGCTTAGCTTCGTCGTGGTCATGACCGCCGAAACCCGGTCGTGCCCCAGGGCCTCCCGGGCACGCGCCAGATTTCGGATGGTGATGGCATGGCTGTCATTGCCTTTCCGGGGGCGGTTGGAGTTGTGGATGAGCTCGGGGCCATCGAGCGAGGTCGAGAGAAGAATTGAATGGGCTCTGAGAAATTCGAGGATCTCATCCGTGAGGGGGACCAGGTTGGTTGCCACGACATACTCTAGGTCTCTCCCCTCCAACACATTTCTCTCTTGGCTGTACTCGAGGACATGACGGATCACATCGAAGTTCAGCAGCGACTCGCCACCCTGGAACTCGATTTTCAGCGCCGGCGAAGGCGAGCGGAACATCAGGTCCACGGCTCTCCGCGCCGTCTCCCGTGTCATATCGTACTTCGAACGACTGGTGCTCACTCTCGACACCTGACAGTAGTGACACGAGTGATCGCACCGGAGCGTTACGACAAACAGGTGGAGCTTGGCAAATCCTTCGAGGAAGCTCTTCTTTGTTCGGTACTTCGTCGCGAGAAGCTCGATGGGGACATTCGACGGGCTGTCTAGAAGAAAGTGTTTCACCTTGAGATCCAGGTATATGGGATCGGCCAAGCGCAGGCGATGCCCGACAAACGCTTTGAATCTCTCGCTCTCGAGGAAGATGAACTCTCCGACGTCGTTGACGAGCAGGACCTCCCCGGCTGACCAGCGCATGAAACGAAAGGGCAGCAGGTGGTAGCCCTCCGTTCCCTGGCGATAGTGGCCGATGGAACGGAATAGGGAAGGCTTCTGTTTATCGGAGTGCACCGATTCCAAGGGGGTCATCCTGGTAGCTGCCTTCATCGCGCTGGGGGTCCAACAGGTTTCCCTCCGCAAAGGCTTGGGCCACGATCAGGTCACGGATCGGTCCGGCCTCATTCCCGAGATCTTCTCGGATCTGCTGATCGAGCAGCTCGTTGCAAAACTCGCCCAGCAATGGGAGGAGGCTCTGCTTCTCCTCTTTTGCGCCGAAGGTCACCTTCATCCATCCTGGCTGTTCACTGCGAGCCAGGAAGAGATAGCAGCGGTCCGTGAACTTGTAGGCAGCTCGGGAGATGGCCCTCTCCGCATAGATTGACAGGTCGAGCTCCAATGCAGCCTGGGTCTGGCCGAGAGAGATCGCCACCGGCGTGGCCTGCGAATCGCGAATACCCGTCATGGTTACTCCATAACCGTGATCTTCACAGCAATCGCTCGGAAAGACTTTGGGTCCGTCTTCCAGTCGACGATGATCTCCTGCTGGACCCGAACCGGAAACTGGGAACCCTTTGCAGCCAGAATCTCGCTCAGCGAGCGAGTAGAGTCGGTAGGAGTCAATCTCCGGATCTTCGTCTCTTGCTTCAGGAGGAAGGCAAAGCTCGCGCCAGCATGGTTTGTTCCTGTGATAATAGGTTCCAGCCCTGGCTTGATTGCGGCTTTCGTTACGACGATCACTGTTTGCTGCGTTCCCTCCTCGGACATCAAACTGTTTCGTGGCGACTCCGAGGCCGAGGGTGTCGGGCTCGGGGCCGATTTCGGGGAAGGCTCGGGCTGCGGATTCGTCGGGGGGGCTACGGATGGCGATCGGCTTGACGAGTAGTGCGATGTGTGGGAGCCATGAGAGCCGTGAGAGCTGTGCGATCTATGCGACCCATGGGAAGCCCGCAAGAGCTGTCCTGAGCTATTCGCCAGCCGCAAAACCAGCTTTCCCGAAGACGACCGTCTCTCCCGGTTCAAAATCGCGATGGTCGTGGGGCTGGGAGGGCCAGATGACGGCTGAGATGCCGCGGGTGCAGGAAGACCGGGGCCGAGCGCCAACGCTCCCATTCCAGTGACCGCCGTACGGAGAAAGAGCTTGTGGACGGCAGTGTTGAGCTCAGAGAGCCTTTTTGCAAGAACAGAGAACTTCTTCACGGGCGGTTCCTTTCGGAAACGTAGTACTCCCCCACCCGATCCATGCGGAAGCAACTCGGTGACGCCAGCTTCCCTGGAGCCTCTTTAATATGAGGCGGTGATCCTACCAGATGTTTAGTCGCAAGGTAAGGTTAGGACACGCGAGGGCGGATGAGGGCATGGGGGGCTGTAACGAGCCTTGCTCCCCAGGTGCTGGACGGAGACCAGCGAGTCGAACTGCCGGGTGCCGGTCGCCGAGCCGCGCACCTCGGCGGCGGCGGTCATCCCCTCGGGGCAGAGGATGACGGAGGTGCCGGTCAGCGCCTCGCGGTCCGAGCCGTGGCCGATCTTGA
>DATIOS010000419.1:0-4715 GCA_035472915.1 Thermoanaerobaculia bacterium | reverse complement strand
GAAGCTGTCGTCCTGGCCCCGATCGGTATCACTGCATGGCGGAAGGTCTTCATCGGGCTTGGACCCCTCCGCGGAGGCCAAGTCAAGAGGCTGGGGAAGCGAAGATTCATCGAGATTCATGGTGTCTCCTTCTCAGGGCATGCCGGCCGCTCATACGGCGGCAGCGGATCGATCGTCAGATCCGACAGGATCAGCCGTTCGGAGATCTTCTCCCAAAGATCCCGCTCCTCCTCGAGACTGTCGGGCAGGAAGCGATACCCCAGGCTCTCCAGGAGCTTGCCGCGGAACAGATCGAAGGCCCCCTTGACCATCACCCCCCAGGCGCCCGCCCGGGGGATCGCCGCCAGATAGAAGAAGTAGCAAAGGCCGCCGAGGGCGGCCAGCTCGACGGCGAACGGCACCAGGACCCTGGCCGTGGCCAGGCCGGCGGGATAGACGAGGTGGACGGCGGCGATGAGGCCGGCCAGGACGCCGCACAGCAGGGAGGAGTTCAGCATGAAGTCGAGAGACGACTTGGCGTCGTCGATGAGTCCGGAGTAGGAGTCGCCGAGCAGGGCCGCCAGGCGCGGCCAGAGGGTGACGGCCCGCATCTTGTACTGCCGCCAGGGGTAGGACTCGAAGCTGCGGATGACGTTGCCGAGGTGGGTGGGGAGCACCGCGTCGAGCTCGTCGGGATACTCGTTGTTGAGGGTGCGGGCGAGGTCGTTCCAATGATCGGTGACCTTGCTCTCGTCCGGATGCGCCCCGGCCTCGGAAGTGACGAGCAGGGTCCACAGACCCTGCCATTGGGATCTGGTCCCCTCCATGGCTCGGCGATGCACCCGCCGCCGCCAGCGGCCCAGCCAGGAATCGCACCAGGGATAGCCCTCGTAGAAGCGGATGATCGACCCGTTGAGATTGTGGAGGACGGCGGTCAGCAGCACCACGGCCAGGGTGACCGCCGCCAGCTTCCACTCCGAATCCAGCCCCTGCGCCCAGTGCACGAACGCGACCGTGCCCGGAACGTGGGGGAGGACCAGGACGAGGGCAAGGAGCACGAACACCACGACCGGCAGCAGCGTGCTCAGAAGCAGCGACTTACTGAACCCTCCCGAGAGAGCCGACAGGAGACTGGTCATTTTCCCTCATCGTGCCCTTTGTGGAGCATTTCGTCAAGGAGGAGTTGGGAGCGGCGACGAGGCCCGCCACAGCTCTCCCGGAACCCCACGGGCCGTCGAGCCCAGAAGGGACAATTTCAAGAACTTTCTCCTTCAGGAACGATCGATTCCCATTTTAGCCAGCACGCGGCACTTAGATGCTTGGGGGGAACAGCTCGGTAGATCGTTCTGCGCAATGTTGAAGTCATGCAACCACGAGTCAGGTGCGGTTTCTGCTTGGCCTGTTTCCTTCATGGTAGCCTTTGCGTGCTGCCTACCTGGCGCCTCTTTTCGACCCAACAAGCAGCTCTGAACCAGGAAGTCACGCCGCGGAGAGACCGCGGAGAGGTTGATTGAAGATGGCATCTGATTTTGATGAAGCCGATGTGGCGATCATTGGCATGGCGGGGCGTTTTCCAGGGGCCGACAACACGGCTGAGCTCTGGCGGAATCTGTGCGACGGCGTCGACGCGGTCCGGCCGCTGACCGACGGCGAGCTGATCGCGGCCGGCGTCGATCCCACCCTGCTGACCGCTCCCAACCTCGTGAAGGCGATGGCGATGCCCAGGGGCGTCGACACCTTCGACGCCGCCTTCTTCGGCTTCAACCCCCGCGAGGCCGAGGTGATGGACCCGCAGCAGCGGCTGCTGCTCGAATGCACCTGGGAGGCGCTCGAGAACGCGGGCTACGTCGGCGAGACCTATCCAGGCCCGATCGGCGTTTTCGCCGGTGTGTCGAGCAGCACCTACCTGCTGTACCAGATCCTCGCCAATCCGGCGGCCATGTCGACCTTCGATCCGCTCCGGCTGGAGCTCGGCAACTCCGGCGACTACGTGGCCACCCGGATCTCGCACAAGCTGAACCTCACCGGACCGAGCTTCCATATCCAGAGCGCCTGCTCGACCGGTCTCGTGGCGGTGCACGCCGCCTGCCAGAGCCTGCTGTCGGAGGAGTGCGACATGGCGCTCGCCGGCACCGCCTCGGTCAACGTGCTGCAACTCCGGGGTTACCTGTACCAGGAGGGGGGGATACTCTCGCCGGACGGACGCTGCCGGACCTTCGACGCCAGGGCGGGGGGCTCCGTCGTCGGCAGCGGCGTCGGCGCGGTGGTGCTCAAGCGGCTGGCCGACGCGGTGGCCGACGGCGACTCGATCCGGGCGGTGATCAAAGGCTCGGCGATCAACAACGACGGCGCGCTGAAGGTGGGCTACACGGCGCCGAGCGTCGAGGGTCAGGCCAGGGTGATCGCCGAGGCCCTGGCGAGGAGCGGGGTGGAGGCGGCCGACATCTCCTACGTCGAGGCGCACGGCTCCGGCACCGCCATCGGCGACCCGATCGAGGTCGAGGCGTTGACGCGCGCCTTCAACAGCAATGGCCGGCGGCAGTTCTGCGCCCTGGGCTCGGTGAAGACCAACCTCGGCCATCTCGCCACGGCCGCCGGCACCACCGGGCTCATCAAGACCGCGCTCGCGCTGGAGCACGGCATGATCCCGCCGAGCCTCCACTACGAGCAGCCGAACCCCGAGATCAACTTCGCGGCGAGCCCGTTCTACGTCAACACCGAGCTCAAGGCCTGGCCGAGGAACGGCGCGCCGCGCCGCGCCGGAGTGAGCGCCTTCGGCTTTGGCGGCACCAACGCCCACGTCGTTCTCGAAGAGGCGCCGGCAGGCGCTCCGGCCGCACCGTCCGCGCGTCCTTATCAACTGCTGCTGCTCTCGGCCAAAAGCCCCGCCGCGCTCGATGCGGCGACCGCCAATCTTGCCGGCCATCTACGGGACCATCCAGAGCTGGAGCTTGCGGACGTCGCCTACACCTTGCAGCGTGGCCGCAAGTCCTTCAGCCACCGGCGCACCGTCGTCTGCCGTGACCGCGACGAGGCCGTCGCCCTGTTGGCAGAGCCTTCGTCCGAGGGCGTCTTCACGGGGCTGAAGGAGCACGACTCCCAGAGCGTCGCTTTCCTCTTCCCGGGCCTCGGCGACCAGCATCTCCACATGGCCCAGGGCCTCTACGCCGCGGAGCCGGTCTTCCGGGCCGACGTCGACCGTTCGTGCGAGCTGCTGACCCGAGCGCTGGGCGTGGATCTGCGGGAGGTTCTGTACCCGGAGCGTGCCGCGCCGGATTCGGCGGCAGCGCCGGGAGTGGACCTTCGTCGGCTGCTCGGACGGCGGCCGGAGGTCTCCGGCGAGGCCAGCCGCCGTCTGGACCGGACGGTCTTCGCCCAGCCGGCGATGTTCGTCGTCGAGCACGCCCTCGCCCGGCTGTGGATGGATTGGGGCGTGAAGCCCAAGGCGTTGATCGGCTACAGCCTGGGCGAGTACACGGCGGCCTGCGTCGCGGGCGTGCTCGGCGTGGAAGAGGCGCTCTGGCTGGTGGCGGAGCGGGCGCGGCTGATCGAGGAGCTTCCCGCCGGAGCGATGCTCGCCGTGCCGCTTGCCGAGAGCGAGGTGCTGCCCCGGCTCGGCCCCGACCTCGCGCTCGCCGCGGTCAACGCGCCGCAGATGTGCGTGGTGGCGGGGACCGAGTCCGCCGTGGCCGCGCTCGAAGGGGAGCTGGCGGCGCTGGGCGTCGTCTCGCGCCGTTTACGGACCTCGCACGCCTTCCACTCGCGGCTGATGGAGCCGGTCGCCGCGAAGCTGGTCGAGAGCGTTCGCCGCCTGTCGCTGAAAGCCCCGCGCATCCCCTACCTCTCCAACGTCACCGGCACCTGGATCACCAGCCAGGAGGCCACGGACCCGGAGTACTGGGGCCGCCACCTGTGCCAGCCCGTGCGGTTCTCGGCCGGGCTGGAGGCGCTGTTCGCGGAGCCGGACCGGTTCCTGCTGGAGGTTGGACCGGGGCAGACGCTCTCCACCTTTGCCCGGCAGCAGGCGGTGCCGGGCGCGACGGTGACTCATTGCCTGGGCGACCGCGGCGGCGCGGCGGATCAGGCCACTCTCATGCGGGCGGTGGGCGCCCTGTGGCTCGCCGGGGTCGAGGTGGACGCCGAGCGCTTCTTCCGGCAAGAGAAGCGGCGCCGCGTGGCCCTGCCCACCTATCCCTTCGAGCGCCAGCGCTACTGGATCGAGGCGGGCGCCGACGCCGTGCAGGCGCGGTCCGTTGCGGGTGATCAGCCGTCCGTCGATCGGGCGACCGAGCCCGTGCCTGCGGCGGCGAGCCCGGGCTCACTGGCGGGACACCCGCGGCCGGCGTTGCGCAACGCCTACGTGGCGCCGCGCGACGCTACCGAGCAGCGGGTGGCCGAGATCTGGCAGCGGCTGCTGGGCATCGACGAGATCGGCGTCAACGACGATTTCTTCGAGCTCGGCGGACACTCCTTCCTTACCACGGTTCTGGTGACGGAGCTGCGGCAGTCGTTCGGCGTCGACGTGGGCATCCGCGAGCTGTTCGAGAAGCCGACGGTGGCGGGCTTCGCCGCGGCGATCGGCGCAGGACCCAAGAGCGAGTTGGAGACGGCGGCGGAAGCCGCGCTGCCGCAGATCGTTCCGGACGTCGAGAACCGGCATCTGCCGTTCCCGCTGAGCGACGTCCAGCAGGCGTATCTGATCGGCCGCGGCGACGCCTACGCGCTCGGCCAGGTGT
>DATIOS010000418.1:0-12445 GCA_035472915.1 Thermoanaerobaculia bacterium | reverse complement strand
GGGGCGTAAGGACCTTGGCGCCTTCGGGCACGGTGATCACGGCCTTGCCCGCCTTCTGCCGGGTTTGGAGATCTCCCAGCTTGGCCAGGAAACCGTAGCCGGCGCTGGTAGCCATCAAATAGAGGTCGTCGTCGCCGCCGAGCATCACGCCCACGATGGTGGCGCCGGATGGCAGGGTGACGTGGCTCGACAGGGGCTCGCCCTGGCCGCGGGCCGTGGGGAGGGCGTGGGCGGCGAGCGAGTAGGTGCGGCCCGTCGAGTCCAGGAAAACGGCGGACTGGTTGCTGCGACCGCGGACGGCCATGAAGAAGGAGTCGCCCGCCTTGTACGAAAGCTCGCGCGGGTCCAACTCGTGCCCCTTGCCGGAGCGCACCCAGCCCTTTTCGGAGAGCACGACGGTGACCGGCTCGGTGGGAATGAGGGTGGCTTCGTCCATGGCCTTGGCGGCGCCGCGCTCGACGATGGGTGAGCGCCGGGCGTCGCCGAACTTCTCGGCGTCGGCCATCAGCTCTTCCCGCACCTTGCGGCGCAGGCGGCCCTCCGAGCTGAGGATCTTCGCCAGGGCGTCCCGCTCTTTCTGGAGGTTGCTCTGCTCGGTGCGGATCTCCATCTCTTCGAGCTTGGCGAGGTGGCGCAGCTTGAGCTCGAGGACGGCTTCGGCCTGGGCGTCGCTCAGCCGGAAGCGCTCCATGAGCTTCGCCTTGGGATGGTCCTCGGTGCGGATGATGCGGATCACCTCGTCGATGTTGAGATAGGCGATCAGATAGCCGTCGAGGACGTGAAGGCGGGTCAGCACCTTGTCATAGCGGAACTGCAGACGCCGGCGGACGGTCTCGACGCGGAAGCTCAGCCATTCTGTGAGCAACTCCCGCAGATTGAACTGCCGCGGCCGGTGGTCGAGGCCGATCATGGTCAGGTTCACCCGATATGACCGCTCGAGCTCGGTGGTGGCGAAAAGGTGAGCCATCAACCCTTCGATATCCACACGATTCGAACGCGGTGTGATCACCAGACGCGTCGGGTTTTCGTGATCGGACTCGTCGCGCAGGTCTTCCACCATGGGCAGCTTCTTGGCCTGCATCTGAGCGGCGATCTGAGCCAATACCTTGTTGCCGGAAACCTGATAGGGAAGGGCGGTGACGACCACGTCGCCGTCCTCCATCTCAAACGCGGCGCGCATGCGCAGAGAGCCCGAGCCGGTCTCATAGATCTTCCGGATCTCAGCCTTGGAGGTGATGATTTCCGCTTCGGTGGGAAAGTCCGGGCCTTGAAGGACCTCGTAAAGCTCCTCGTCGGCGATCTTCGGATTGTCGAGAAGCCGGACGCAGGCGGCCACGATCTCGCCCACGTTGTGGGGCGGAATATCCGTTGCCATTCCCACGGCGATGCCGGAGGCACCGTTGAGCAGCACGTGGGGGAGCCGGGCCGGCATCAGCTTCGGCTCTTGGAGGGTGCCGTCGAAGTTTGGACCCCACTCGACCGTTCCCTGCTCCAACTCGGAGAGCAGCACCTGGGCGAATTGCGTCAGCCGCGACTCGGTGTAGCGCATGGCCGCGAACGATTTGGGATCGTCCTGCGAGCCCCAGTTGCCCTGGCCGTCGATCAATGGATAACGCAGGCTGAACTTCTGCGCCATGAGCACCATGGCTTCATAGCAGGCCGAGTCGCCGTGAGGGTGATATTTGCCGAGCACGTCGCCCACGGTCCGGGCGGACTTCTTGAACTTGGCCGTGGCCGAAAGACCGAGCTCGGACATCGCATAGACGATGCGCCGCTGTACAGGTTTCAAGCCATCGGCAACGCTGGGAAGAGCGCGGTCGAGGATGACGTACATCGAGTAATCGAGATACGCCTTCTCCGTGAACTCGGCGAGAGACTGCTTCTCGACCTCGGCAAAAGCCGCACGGAACAGCGGCGCGTCGCCGTTGTCGGGTTTTCTACGGGAGGTTCGGGGCATGCTTTCTTTTAAACCTCAACCTCGGCCCGGTTTCCCACGTCCATCAGCCACTCGCGGCGGTCGCCGGCGCGGGCCTTGGCGAGGAGCATATCGATGATCGTCGCGGGATCGTTCTCGCCTTCGAGGGTGAGTTGGACGAGGCGGCGGGTTTCGCGGGCCATGGTGGTTTCGCGGAGCTGGAGGGGGTTCATCTCGCCCAGGCCCTTGAAGCGCTGGACGTTGGGCTTGCCCTTCTTCCCTTCGGCTTCGATGCGGTCGAGGATGCCTTTTTTCTCCCGTTCGTCGAGGGCGTAGTAAACCTCCTTGCCCATGTCGATGCGGTAGAGAGGGGGCATGGCGGCGTAGATGCGGCCCTCCGCCACCAGCGGCTTGAAGTGGCGCAGAAAGAGGGCGCAAAGGAGGGTGGCGATATGAGCGCCGTCCGAGTCCGCGTCGGCCAGGATGCAGATCTTGCCGTAGCGCAGGCCGTCGATCTTCTCGGAGCCGGGATCGACGCCGAGGGCCACGGCGATGTCGTGTACCTCCTGCGAGCCCAGCACCTCGGCGGGGTCGACCTCCCAGGTGTTGAGAATCTTGCCGCGCAGGGGCAGGATCGCCTGGTACTCCTTGCTTCGTGCCTGCTTGGCCGAGCCGCCGGCCGAGTCGCCCTCGACGAGGAAGAGCTCGGTGAGGCCGAGGTCCTGGCTGGTGCAGTCGGCGAGCTTGCCGGGCAGCGCCGGACCGGCGGTCACCGTCTTGCGCTTGATCTGCTTGCCGGAGCGCAGCCTTGCCTGGGCGCTGTCGATGGCGAGGCGGGCGATGCGCTCGGCGTCCGCGGTGTGCTGATTGAGCCACAGGGCGAAGGCGTCCTTGGCCACGCCGGAAACGAAGGCAGCGGCTTCGCGGGAGGAGAGGCGCTCCTTGGTCTGGCCGGTGAACTGGGGCTCCTTCATCCGTACCGACAGGACGTAGCAGCACTTGGCCCAGACGTCCTCGGGCGCCAGTTTGACGCCGCGCGGCAGAAGGTCCCGGAACTCGCAGAACTCGCGGATGGCGTCCGTCAACCCGGCGCGGAAGCCGTTGACGTGGGTGCCGCCCTGGGTGGTCGGAATGAGGTTGACGTAGCTCTCGGCGAGAAGATCCGAAGAGTCTTCCTCCTCGCCGAGCCAGGCCACGGCCCAGTCGACTTCCTCCTCCTTGCCGCGGAAGTGGCCGAGAAAGGGCTCGTCCGGGACGATTTGAGCGCCGTCCAGCTCGGAGATCAGATAGTCCCGAAGGCCATCCTCATAGAACCACTCTTCGTTGTCTTCCGGATGCTCTTCATGGACGAAGTGGATGTGCAACTTCGGGCAGAGGACGGCCTTGGCCCGCAGGACGTGCTTGAGCTTGGGGATACTGAACTTGGGCGAGTCGAAGAACTTGGGGTCCGGCCAGAAGCGGACGGTGGTGCCCGTATTGCGCTGGCCAACGGTATCGACCACCCAGAGCTTGGAGGTCTTCTGGCCGTCGGCGAAGGCCATGTGGTGCACCTGACCGCCGCGCCGCACCCAGACTTCGAGCTTCGACGAGAGGGCGTTGACCACCGAGACGCCGACGCCGTGGAGGCCGCCGGAGAAACGATAGCTCTTGTCGGAGAACTTGGCGCCGGAGTGGAGCCGGGTGAGGATGACCTCGACTCCCGGCACCTTCTCCTCCTTATGGATGTCGACCGGCATGCCGCGGCCGTTGTCGGCGACCGACAGGGAGTTGTCCGGGTAGAGCGTCACCAGGATGTCGTTGGCATGGCCGGCCACGGCCTCGTCGACCGAGTTGTCGATGACCTCCTGGGCGAGGTGGTCCGGCCGGTCGGTGAACGTGTACATGCCGGGGCGCTTGCGCACCGGCTCGAGCCCCGTCAGGACTTCGATGGAGGAGGCGTCGTAGGTCATGGAGTGGCTCGTCGAGCGTAGCTAAATCGGTCCCCCAGGAGGCCGCCCGAAAGGCGGCTCATCATACAGGAGGCGCAGGAGGCGCATTTTCTCCAGGGAAAGGCGAACGTTCAAGACCGGAGAAGCGCACCGAGATTGCGTCTTGACGCGACTCCAAGCGGGTGGTAGTGTACGCGGAAACGAGGCGTAATACAAGCAGCCCCC
Organism: Thermoanaerobaculia bacterium; assembly: GCA_035472915.1. Lineage (GTDB taxonomy): Bacteria > Acidobacteriota > Thermoanaerobaculia > Multivoradales > UBA5704 > DATARR01. The sequence continues at coordinate 8,377 of DATIOS010000418.1, read as the reverse complement.
TCAAAAAGGAGAACGAACGATGAAGATCCGCAAGACCGTCGTCGCCCTGTTCCTGCTGGCCCTCTGTAGCACCGTCGCCACCGCGTTCGCCCAGGATAAGCCGAAGCCGCAGGTCGCTCCCGCCATGAGCAACGCCGACATGGACGCCATGATGAAAGCCGCCTCACCCGGCGAGCCCCAGAAGAAGCTGGCCCGCCTGGCGGGGGACTGGACGTTCACCAACACGATGTGGATGGCCCCCGGCCAGCCGCCAGTGGAGTCCAAGGGCACGATGCACGGGGTGGTCCTGATGGGCGGCCGTTACGTCGAGCACACCTGGAAGGGAGACATGATGGGCATGCCCTTCGAGGGCCGGGGGACCGATGGCTACGACAACGTCGGCAAGGAGTATGTCGCCTCCTGGGTGGACAACATGGGCACCGGCATCGCGTACTCGACCGGGCATTGCGACGCCGCCGGAAAGGTCTGCACGTACAGCGGCGACATGTGGGACCCGATGAGCGGCAAGAAAATCACCACGAAGGCGGTGATCACCTGGCTGGACGACAACACCTTCAAGAACGAGATGTACTCGCCGGGCCCGGACGGCAAGGAAGCGAAGATGATGGAAATCGTGGCAAAGCGGAAGTAGGCGATACCCTTTTAAGGCTCGCCGAGATCGAACGCCCGCGCCAGCGAATCGGTGACGGCGAGGCCGGTGAGCGTGGGGACAAGGACGTCGCCGTCCACTTTGAGCAAGCAGTCTCCAACGAGTCGCTCCACGAGCGGCTCGTTGCTTTTCAAGAGGTCTACGCCGTAGCGCTCCCGGAAAGAAGTCCCATCGATCCCATCGGCGGTTCGCAGACCCAGCATCAAGGCTTCGAGAGCGAGATCGGACCGCGTCAGCTCCTCGCTGTCCGCGATTGGTTTTTCTCCCCTCGCGATCCTTGCCTCGTAAGGCTTCAATTTTCGTTCGTTCCACCAGCGGCGTGTTCCCGCGAAAGAATGTGCTGAGGGGCCGACGCCGAGATAGGGGACGTGGTGCCAGTATTTCTGGTTGTGCCGTGAGCGGTGCTCAGGAGAGCGGGCGAAATTCGACACCTCGTAGCCCGGATACCCAGCATCCTTCAGGAAGGAATGCGTGAAAAGGAACAGCTCGCCCTGAGTCTCCTCCGGCGTCTCATACAACTTTCCCTGCGCCAGCTTGGAGCCGAACGGCGTCCCCTCATGAATCGTCAGTTGATAACACGACAGGTGGTCCGGTTGAAGCTCGACGGCCTGCTCCAGAGTGCGTTTCCAGATCTCGAAAGGCTGGTCCGGAAGGCCATAGATGAGATCGATCGAAATCGTCCCGAACCCGATCTCGCGGGCGACCTCGAAGCTGCGACGGGCCTGCTCCGGAGAGTGCCGGCGACCCAGGAACTTCAGGGCGTCCGCATCGAACGACTGGATTCCGAGGGATAGGAAACGGACGCCGAGACCCCGCCAGATCCGGACGCTCTCGGGAGTGACGTCCTCCGGGTTGGCCTCGAAGAAGACCCAGGCATCGTCATGGACGGAAAGGTTTTCCCGCGCGGCTGCGATAATGCGGCCGAGATCCTCCGGCGCCAGAGCCGACGGCGTGCCGCCGCCGAAATAGATTGTGTCAAGCGACTCGAACGCCGCACGCTCGTCCGCCCACATCGTGATCTCTTGGACGAGGTGATCGGCGAAACGGCGCCGTCGCTCCGGTCCGCCGGTCAGGACCGCGAAGTCGCAGTAGGGGCAGATGGCGGAACAGAAGGGGATGTGGAGGTAGAGGCCTGGATTGGCCGGCGTTCTCATTGAGGTGTCTCAAGTTGTAGGCGATGACGCCTGCCTCGCCAGGGATTGAAATCCCTGGCTACTGACGCTTGTCCCTCCGGGACTGCCATTCCGTTTCTGTGTCCCTTAGGGACTACCGTGGGTAGCCAGGTGATTTCAATCCCTCGCGGCGCAGGCGGTGCTGTCGACCATTTTGGAGACATCCTCTAAGGGACTATAAACCTTCTGCTAGGTCAATGCTGGTCCGCTCCGGTCCCATACACCTTCATCAACGGCTTGCTCCGTCCCAAGCGCCCTTCGGCGGCATGGATGAGGTCGGCAAGGCCGTGGCGCTTGGCGGCGCTCACGGGAACTCCTGCGAAGCGGCGGCCGAGGGCTTCGGCTTCGTGGGGTGGGAGGAGATCGGTTTTGTTGAGGACGACCAGGCGCGGGACTTCATCAAGGTGCAGCTCGGTGAGAATTCGTTGCACGGCTTCGACCTTTTGCTCCAGGCGCGGATCGGCGGCGTCCACGACATGCAGAAGGAGGTCGGCATCGGCGAGCTCTTCCAGGGTGGCGCGGAAGGCGGCGACGAGGTCCGGCGGCAGGTCGGCGATGAAGCCCACGGTGTCGGTGATCACCACTTCGCCCTCGCGGGGAAAGCGCAGGCGGCGGCTGGTGGGATCGAGGGTCATGAAGAGCTTGTCCGCCGCTTCGACCTCGCTACCGGTCATGGCGTTCAGAAGCGTGCTCTTGCCGGCGTTGGTGTAGCCGATGATCGAGAGGACGGGCACCGCCTCGTCGCGGCGGCGGCGGCGCCGCAGGTCGCGCTGGCGCGACAATCCTTCGACCTGCTTTTCCAGGCCCCTAATGCGGTCGCGAATCCGCCGCCGGCCGATCTCGACCACGGTCTCGCCCGGTCCCCGTCCGCCGATGCCGCCCGTCAATCGCGACAGGCCGGCGTCCTTATCCGTCAGGCGAGGCAGCGAGTACTTGAGCTGCGCGAGCTCGACCTGGAGCTTGCCGTCCCGGCTGCGGGCGCGTTGCGCGAAGACGTCGAGGATGAGCTGGGTACGGTCGATGGCCTTGAGGCCCGTGGCGTCCTCGAAAGCCCGCGCCTGAGCCGGCTTCAGATCGATGTCGAAGATGGCGACCGTGGCCCGGCCGCGCATGGCTTCGAGCACGATCTCTTGAAGCTTCCCCTTGCCCACGACGGTATGAGGGTGGACCTGCGAGCGCTTCTGGCGCACCGTTCCGGCGATGGCGACGCCGGCCGAGCGAACCAGCTCCAGCATCTCCTCGAAATGCTCGTCCTCAGGGACGATGCCCACCACCAGGGCGCGCTCCTTGTGGGTCTCGCCGGCATTCTCTGCGGCATTGGCGACGCGGGCGAACTCCACCTCCAACGCCCGCATTGTGGCGCCGAGGTCGAAGCTGAGCTGGTGGACGTCCGGCGCCTGCAGGCGCTCGAAGGGCTCGGCGCCGTTGCCGTTCGAGCTATTGCCGTTGCTGGATTTGACGGCGACCGCGCCGGGAAGGTCTGGAGAGAGCGGTGCGAGGTGCGCCAGCTCCACCCGGCCGGGAAGGCCGGTGTCGAGCACTTCGATCATGGCGACGAGATCGAGACGAAGAAGCGCCAGGTCGTTGAGATCGTCGCGGGTGAGCGGCTCGCCCTTCAGGTGGGTGTGTACGAGACGCAGGCCGCGGAAACGGCCGACGCCGCCCCGCAGGCGGCCGATGTCGGGCAGCGTCAGGCTGTGGGCGTCCCCCACGATGACGTTGCGGACGGTGCCCTCGCGGCCCAACAGCACGCCGACCTGGCGGTTGAGCCGGTGGGAGATCTCGGTCAAATGGCGGGCAAGCTCGGGGGAGACCACCTGCCGGGGATCGACCCGGCGGCGGTAGGTGCGCTCCAGGGCGCCGATTTCGGACGCTTTGATACCGCGGATGTCGCCGTCGATCTGGGGAATGGGATGTCTCCTTCGGGTTCGTCAGGAAAGCCGGTCAGTTGAGAATCGGGGGCGAGTAGTAGTCGTCGGTCGAGAGAGTCTCGAGCCCCATTCCCATGAGAGTCAGCAGCATCTCTTCCCTTTCCGCCGGACCGGTGGCCTCGAGGAGAGCCTGCTTCTCGGCAGGGCGGAAGGGAAGGGCCACGGAGAGGCCGTTCAGGAGCGAGATTCCCGGGACGCTGCTGAGCAGGTCGAAATCGAACTCCAGGTCGTGAGAGACGCCGAAGGCGCGCAGGGCGCGCATCAAACGCGCGGGGTTGATATCAACCTGAAGCTCGGCAAGATCGCTCTGGAACTCCGAGGAGTCGGCCTGCACTCGCCGGTACTCACGATAGATGGATAACTCGCGGCGGACGCGAAAGCGGCAGACTCCGCGCAGAAGGATCAGGTAGCGGCCGTCCTGCTGGGGCTCGCACTCGTCGATCCGCCCGATGCAGCCCACGGAGTAGAGCTCGGGATCGTCGGTGCTCTGCGCGGCTTCCACCCAGTTGTCCTGGCGCGGCACGAGGGGTTGGATCATGCCGACCAGCCGCTCGCCCTCCAGCGCGTCGGCCACCAGGTTGCGGTAGCGCGGCTCGAAGACGTTGAGCGGCAGCAGATTGCCCGGAAGCAGCAGCGAACCTGTAAGGGGAAAGACGGGGAGGACGCTTGGAAGAATCAGCTCAGACATCTCGATGGTCTTGATAACCGGCGGGTGCCGGCGGGCATTCCTCCTACGAGTCCGGACCCGCCTTGAGCACCGCCAGGAAGGCCTCCTGGGGAATCTCGACGGACCCTACCATTTTCATACGCTTCTTTCCTTCCTTCTGTTTCTCCAGCAATTTGCGCTTGCGGCTGATGTCGCCGCCGTAGCACTTGGCGGTGACGTCTTTGCGATAGGCGTTGATCGTCGAGCGGGCGATGACGTTGCCGCCGATGGCGCCCTGGATGGCGATCTTGAAGTTCTGCCGGTGGATGGTCTCGGCCAGGCGTTCGCAGTAGTGAAGAGCGCGCTGGCGCGCCTTCTCGCGGTGGACGAGCTGGGAGAGGGCGTCCACCTTGTCGCCGTTGACCAGGATGTCCACCTTCACCAGATCGGACTCGCGGTAGTCGGTGATGTCGTAATCGAACGAGCCGTAGCCCTGGGTGATGGTCTTCAACCGGTCGTAGAAGTCGAAGAGGATTTCTGCCAGCGGCAGCTCGGAGATGACCTGCAAGCGCCCCACGGCGAGGAACTCGTAGGTCGTGTTGTATCCGCGCCGCTCGCGGCAGAGCTCCATCACGGCTCCCAGATACCGCTCGGGAATCATGATCGAGGCCTTGATGTACGGCTCGCGGGTGAGCTTGATGCTTCCCGGGTCCGGATAGAGCGAGGGGTTGTCGACGATCAGCTCCGTGCCGTTGTTGAGCAGCACTTCGTACTGCACCGAGGGGGCGGAGAGCAGGAGCGACAAGTTGTACTCGCGCTCCAGTCGCTCCTGGACGATCTCCAAATGGAGGAGGCCGAGGAAGCCGCAGCGGAAGCCGAAGCCGAGGGCCTGCGAAGCGTCCTTCTGGTAGGTCAGCGAGGCGTCGTTGAGCTTCAGCTTGTCGAGCGCCTTGGCGAGATCCTCGTAGTCGTCGGTGGCGATTGGGTAGATCGAGGAAAAGACCACCGGCTTCGCTTCTTTGTAGCCCGGTAGGGGCTCGGCGGCGGGGCGCTCGAACTCGGTGATGGTGTCGCCGACGTTGATCTCCGACACCGCCTTGACGCCGGCGATGACGTAGCCCACGGAGCCCGCTTCGAGCTGGTCCGCCTCCACCCGCTTGAGCTGCAGCAGGCCGACCTCTTCCACCTTGTACTCCTTGTCGGTGTGCATGAGGAGGATCTTCTGGCCGGGGCGGATGGTTCCCTCTTTGATGCGGCAGATGAGCACGACGCCGCGGTAGGGATCGTACTGGGCGTCGAAGATCAGGGCGCGCAGCGGAGCCTCGGGGTCTCCCTGGGGCGCGGGCACCTTGGTGACGATCGCCTCCAGGACGTCGTCGATGCCGATTCCCTGCTTCGCCGAGACGAGGACGGCTTCGAAGGGATCGAGCCCGAGGTCGGAGTCGATCTCCTCGCGGATGCGATCGACGTCGGCCGACGGGAGGTCGATCTTGTTGATGACCGGCACGATCTCCAGGTCGTGCTCCAGGGCCAGGTAGAGGTTGGCGACAGTCTGCGCCTCCACGCCCTGAGCGGCGTCCACGAGCAGCAGAGCCCCTTCGCAGGACATCAGCGAGCGGCGAACCTCGTGGGAGAAATCCACGTGGCCGGGCGTGTCGATGAGGTTCAGCCTATAGGTCTTGCCGTCCCGGGCGGTGTAGCGCAGGGTGATGGTGTTGCTCTTGATGGTGATGCCGCGCTCGCGCTCGATGTCCATGGAGTCGAGGATCTGGTCGCGAAAGTCGCGATCCTCGACGCCGCCACAGCGCTGGATCAGCCGATCGGCCAGGGTAGACTTGCCGTGGTCGATGTGGGCGATGATGCAAAAGTTACGGATGTCGTCCAAGCAGATACCTTCCCGTCTCTCGAAGTGCTGAGGGAGATCGTACAACGGCTGGGGGAGCCTTGAAGCCGAAGCCGGGCCGCACCGTCTATTCTACGGAATCTCCCGCTGCCCGGCACGGTGACGCCTGCCGCCGCTGCGAGCCGGTGGCGAGCCGCCTCCCCTGGGAGCAATCGCCGCGGGTGCGTCGGGAGACGGGCGGGCGCGGCGGCAAGACCGTCACCACCGTGGGTCCGTTGGTGCTCGTCCGCCCCGAGGCCGAAGCTCTCCTCGCCGGCTGGAAGAAGATGTGCGGCAGCGGCGGCAGCCTCAAGACATCGAGGACGGCGGACGGTTCGCCCGCCTTCGAGCTGGAGGTCCAGGGCGACCACACAGACCGGTTGGTGGCCGAGCTGGTCCGGCTGGGTTACAAGGCGAAGCGGGCGGGAGGCTGAGGAGGGGCGTGCGCAAAAGGCACGCCCCCTCCTACAGGTTTAGTGGCTGGAGCCGGTGGTGACGGGTGCCGGCGGAAGGGTGCGATAGCTCGCCACCTGGTCCCACTACCTGGATGAACAGGTAAGTGGTTAACCCAGGGCGCGCGAGCGTCCTCTTTCAGAGGGAGATATCATGTCCACCAGCACCCCGATCACCTTTCCTTGCACCGCCGGTCAGGCCGTTGGCTCCAGCTACACTCTCTCCAACGGCTCGATCACCCTGGAGCCGAGCGGTCTCGTCGTGCTGAATGACACGCTCTACATGGCCAGCGACAACGGTTATCTGGTCAGCATGGATGTGAGCTCCGGGGCCTCGCTGACCCGGGCGTGGACCGAGGTCCACAACTTCACGAACGACTCCGGCTACAAGGATGATAAGAACAGCTACGATCTGGAGAGCATCACCACCGCCACCGGCAAGCTGATGGTCGGCGTGGAGGGTAAGGCGGGCAGCGGGAGCAACACCTACGACCCGCATATCTTCCGGTACGACACGGCCAACGACGACACCACGAGCAGCATCTGGGACATCACGGACGTGACCCTGGGCTCCGCCGGCGGTATGGAGGCCATGACCTTCGTGCCCGGCTCCGCCTGCCCGTCCAAGACGGTCAATGGCAATTCGAACCCGGCGTATTTCGGCGGAAACCAGTACTACGGCGGCTACTTCTTCGCGGCCTACCAGAGCAAGACCGGCTACGTGTACATCTACGACCTCCCCGAGGGCAACAATGACACGCACACCGTGAGCAGCCACCTCCAGAAGTTCGAGATCAAGGACGGGAGCGGCCACATGATCACGTTGGAAGCCTCGGACATGTGCTTCGCCAACAACTATCTGTTCATCCTGTTCGACGGCGGCGGCACACAGGACGAGATCCACATCTTTTCGATCCGCTCCGACGGCACCGGCCTGGACCACGCCGGCGCGAGCTACCTGCCTGTCCTCGCCGGCTGGAGCAATCAGACGGACTTCGAAGGCTTGACGATCGACGGGTCGGACCTGTACCTGTCCGTGGACGCGGCGGATTCGACCAAGCTGGTCTATCGATTCACGGACTACAGCATCAGCAAATTCGTCAGCTCTTAGAGTGTGCGAGAAGCCACGACCGCCGTCACCCCCTCCCCCTCGTCCGCTTCAGGACCGAGGTGGGGCCTCCAGGGTGGCGCCGGTCGTGGCCGCGGCATCGGCGGAGCAGCGGCGGCCATCGCGAAAGTCACTCCCACCGAAACACGCGCGACGACACCGCAGTACAGACGACGAACACCGTCGCCAGCGCGGCGACGTCTCCAAGATGCGCCGACCACGGGTCGCCCGTCCAGATCCCCTGGAGCAATGACGCCGAGTGGCTAAGCGGCAATACACGGGCGACCGTTCGCAACACCGGCGGAAGGGAATTGATCGGCACGAACAACCCCGAGAGGCCGATCATCGGATAGAAGATGACCGCGCCGATCGGCTGCGCGAACCGGGCAGTGGGGATGACGCTCGCAACGATGAACCCAATGGACAGGATGCTGAGCGTGCTGATCAGCAGGGCGATCGTGAAACTCACGAGCGGAACCTGCGGACCGATCGCGAAGTAGCGCCGTCCCGCGAGGACCATCAGCGCCATCGTCAACG
>DATIOS010000417.1:0-16278 GCA_035472915.1 Thermoanaerobaculia bacterium | reverse complement strand
CGCCGGACAGCGCGCACGTCACCGGTGACATCTCGGTGCGTTACCTTTATGAGCTCGACAACGTGCGGCCCCAACACCCAAGGGTCATGGCCGCCTGGCTTCTTTCTGGGCTCGATCATCTGGCGAAGAATCTGCCGGAAGCTCGGACTACACTTCATGACGTCCTGGGTGAGCTCATGGAAGGTCTCCGCAAGGTAGTCAGCACAAGCAGTTTCGAGTCCGTGCAACTCGCCCACTGGTGGATTGACCTACTCAGCCTGATCATCACGAAAGTTATCAGAAAGTACGGAGTCCTCCGGGCAGCCCTTCGCCTGCCAGGCCACAGTGCGGGAGATGGTCCCTACCGAGACTTCGCAGCGCAGAACCTGCAAGCGGCTCAGGAGGCTGGGGTCAGCTATCGTTATATTCTTTGCGGCCACACGCATGTCCCGGAGCTGGTCCCATTGGATTTGGGATCCGGCGGAACGCTGCCTCTCCCGCTCTACATCAATACCGCTGCTTGGCGGCGGGTTCATTGCCCGGCAGGAGTGACGCCGAAAGGATGGCGTTACTCTTTTGCCACGTGGTACGAGGAGTGCCTGGTTTGCATCTTCAATGACGAAGAGCAAGGCGCGGGCCATCCGCCCTACGAGATTTATCGTTCCACCCGAGGCGGATTCTCTCTTGGACACTAGGCCTAACCTGCGCGAGGTCTCAGTGGAGGAACTGGTCTCCCGGCTGCGTCTAGCCTCCTCGACGGAGGCATCGCTCTATGTGGAAGAGATCATCCGCCGCTTCGAGCCCTTGCTGCGAGCGGCGTGGCCACGTGTCGCTCTGGTCGTTGAATACCGGGATTTCGTCCAGGAGGTTTTCTCCCGGTTGTTCGAGGGCCTCCCTGCTCTGCGGACCGCAAAGGCCTTTCCTGGATACTTTCGAAAAATCGTGTTCTCCGTGGCGAGCTCCCTGGCTCGCCGGTCGAGCTCGGTGCATGAAGTCCACGTTGAAGAGCCGAATGAGCTTCCTTGGGTGGGAGGAGAGGCATTCACCCTGCGGATCTTCGTTCGCTCCTATCTGGAGCTGCTGCCCCGGCAGGAGCGGGAGGTGATAAGGCTCCTGTTTCTCGAAGAGCTTCCCGCTAGCGAGGCCTCGGAACGTCTTGGGATCGAGCCGGGCGCGGTGAGGATGACCAAGTCTCGTGCACTGCGTAGGTTACGGGAGCTCTGGTTGCGTGAGGCCCTGGCCCTGGAGGCAAAGCGATGATGGATGATGCGTTTCAGCCCTGCGGAGCGTCTTAAGGATGAGAGGGTCTTGGGAGGAAGGAACCTTTGATTTGATGAAGCTCTTGTTGCGGGACATTCGCAGGCACGAAAGACTCGCTCGGGCGAGGTTTTTCAGGTGGCCGAAGCGCAAGGCCCGGCTCCTCGTCAGACAGCGAAATGTCACCGGCGAGTTGATGGTTAGATATGGAGGGGTGATCCTGCAAATCCTGCGCCGCCGCGGTATCGCCATCTCAGGATTCGCCCGAGAGCTGGTCAAGATCGCTGTCGGACTTCAGGACGGAGCACGTACCCTGCAAGATCCGCTGGGATTTCCGGCGCTATTCTGGCAAGTCTGTACTGGGGAAGGTGGGGGTGAGGTAGAGCCGCTGAAGGTAAAGTTCATGCTGAGGCTATTCGTGGACGAGTTGCCCGCGAGTGAGGCACGAGGGGTTCTGCGCCTTCATTATGGTTCACTTGGAGAGGCTCCGGCGGACGACAGAGAGAGGTTGCGGCTGCTGGCCCTGGCGTATCCCAATTTGCATCACGAGGTCCTGCGCCACCGAAAGGACTTGGAAGTTCTGACGGACGGCGTCTTGAGTCCGGAGCTCCTGGACAATCTGAAGCCCCCCTTTGCCATCTACGACAGGTGGTTGTCCGGGGGAGCGGTTGCTAACCGAGGATAGACGATGAACAAGAACGAAGTCGATGAGCTCGCCCCTGAAGAAGAGCGGTTGGAAGCTCTCCATAGGACCTTGGAGGAGACAGCCGTGCCGCCGGAGTTGGACATCCGGGCGGTGGTCGGCGGAGCCGTGGAAGCCTACTGGGCCGGCGTTGATCGTTCCAGCTCAAGGCTCTCCGCCGGAATTGAGGAGTACACTGCCGCCTGGCTCCGGAAGGCGGGGGCACTGATTCGTCCTCGGGAAGACTTCTGGAGCGAGGCACTTCTGTCCATGGTGCCGGTGGCGTTGGCCTTACTGACGATCTATGTACCGGTCGAGAGTGGGCTCATCCTTTCGCGATGGATCGTCGTCGCTGGGGTCTTGATCTCTGCTGTCGGTAGTATTTTTCTCATCGCTCTGAGACGGCGGGCCGAAACTACCCGGTTCTTTGCCGCCCAACACTTTTCGGGTGCTCTCCTCGGGGGTTTGGTGATCGCTGCCGTGGTCGGAGTTTGGAGCTTCCACCAGGCCTCCACGACGGCAGGAGTCACGCTTGATCTGGCTGAAACCAAACTCAGCCGGATTGTCCTTTCTTCGCTTGAGAACCGAGTTGTAAACGGTAAATTCCTAGATGTCTCTTCAAGCGGCACCTCGCCAACCGTTGAGATTGTCGTGGACTCGATCTCGCCCAACCGAGTCATCTATCGGGCCGACAGCAAGGAACTGCCCGGGAGATTGATTGCCGATCTTGCCCCTAACACGGGAGACATCGTCTGGCACAGTAATCGCGGCGAAGTTCTGCGTCTCCGAGTAACAGTAGGCACCATTGAACAGGGCCCAAGGGGCGGACTTTTGTTGCGGCAGACGTCTGGAAAGGGCCTGGTCCTCAACCTGGACGATCTCGCCATCACAGAGCCCAAGGCTGGCAGGTGCGCCGTCGTTGCCTTCAAACCGGACAATGCGGTCAACCTGGTCAAAGATATTCAGCGATTCGATTGCGCCCGAAGGCTACCGACCTGAACTCTGTCAGATCTCGTTCCACAGCCAGCCGGCCCGCGCCATGCGGCGCACGACGGTGCGGGTGTGGGCGCGGTAGCCGCGGCTGGCGCTGCCGGGGTGCCAGACTCTCGGGGCCGGCAGGCTCGCGGCCAGCTCGGCGGCCTGGCGTTCGGTGAGATTGGCGGCGGATCTGCCGAAGTAGTGGCGGGCGGCGGCCTCGACGCCGTAGATGCCCGGGCCGAGCTCCACGACGTTCAGGTACAGCTCGAGGATGCGCCGCTTGCTGAGGTGACTCTCGAGCTGGTGTGTGAGGATCGCCTCCTTCACCTTGCGCAGCGGGTTGTAGGACGGAGAGAGCCAGAGGTTCTTGGCGAGCTGCTGGGTGAGGGTCGAGGCGCCGCGGGGAAGCTCTTTCTCGTCCCAGGCGTCCTGCAGAGCCGCCTTGATCTCGTCGTCGTCGAAGCCGTGATGGCCGAAGAAGCGGAGATCCTCGCCGGCGAGCACGGCCCGTTTGAAGTGTGGCGAGATGCGGGCGTAGGGCACCCACTTCCACTCCACCTTCGGCTTCGGTCCGAAGATTCCCCAGCCCAGATAGTGCTCGATGAACGCCGTGGTCGCCGGGTGGTGATCGGTGAGCGAAGCGACGTTCGGCCAGGTGAGGGCTTCCCAGGCGAGCCAGGCGGCGACGAGCGCCAGGGCGACGATGAGCAGGAGCCGGTTTCGCCCAAAATGGGGTGCTTCGTAGGGCGGAGCGATCATAAGCGGAGGGCAGAGTCTACCAGGAGTCGGCCGCTCCGCTGCAGAGCCAGGAGAAGGCAGTCTCCTGGCGTCCTCCACGATCACGATGCGGTCTGGCTCTGGGGCCGCGCCTTGTTGGCCAGGTAGGCGGCGTGGCTGATGCCGAGCAGGGCCACCGCTCCCTGGGAGAATGCGGGCAGCGCGACGATGGGCTCCGGCTTCGCAAAGAGCGCCGCCAGGGCCGCGCCGTACGCGAAGACCAGGATCAGCGTAAAGTAAAAGTTCTGCACCTTGCCGAGGTCGAGGTGTGCGCCGTTGCCCGTCTCTTCGCCCTGGAACAGATCGCCCCAGCGTGCGTCCGCGGGCTTGGTATTGACGATCACCAGTCCCTCATGGGCGACATCCTGTCCTTGTGTCTTGAGCGTCGACTCCGTTTTGGCAAGCTCTTCCGGCTTCGGTTGCTGGTCCTTCTTTCCCTGGCGGATCATCGGCGAGCCGACCAGCGAGGCGACGCTGATCCCGAGCACCAGCCAGAGATCTTGCGGGATTTCGAAGTCCAGCGGGCCGTCGCCAGCCAGGAGGAGCTCCTGCTTGCCGAGCGTCAGCGTCCGCTTGCCGGCCTTGTCCTTCGTGATCTTCCCCTGGCCCTCGAGGCCGACGTTGGAGAACGCCGCCACGAGGATGGCCGAGACCACGACGACCGTCCACAGGGCGGTCTGGAACCGGGAGAGGCTCATCTTGTTGCGATCATCGATCAGCAGCCCCCAAAACAACCCGGTGACGGTCCGGCCGGCCAGCAGGGCGAAGAGGGTCAGCAGGACGATGATGACGAGGAAGGCGAAGGGCCGCTGGATGGCGGGGAGGAATAAGAACCTGTGCTCCGTCAAGTAGGCTACAAGGAGGATGAGGACGACGATGGCAGCCAGCAGCATCGGTGTACCCAAGCGCTTGAGTTTCCCTGGCACGGCGGGCGTAGCCGGAGCAGGGGTTTCGGGCGACGCGGGATCGGGCATAGAAATTCCTCCACAGTAGGGGATTTTGACTTCTTGGACGGACGCCTCGGGCATTTTTCCTCCCAGGAGTTGACCGTCAACTCCGGGAGATCGCCCTCTCGCGGTCACCCTGGATGACTTCCGCGAGCGCACATCGCGCACCTTCGAGCTCCGTCTCCAACTGCGTCAGCAGCGGTTCGATCTCGTCGGTGTGCGCCGCGCGTACCCGCTCCTCAATCGAACCGCAAAGGGTCGCCACCCGGACGGCTCCGAGGCAACTGCTGCCGCCCTTCAGCCGGTGCGCGGCTTGCTCCAGGTCGCGCCAGCGGCCTTCCTCCGCGAAGCGGCGCAGGGCCGCGAGGTCGTCGACCGAGCTGGCCGCGAAAGCCTCCACGAGAGTGGAGAAGATGTCCTCGCCGCCTGCCGACAGCTCGCGCAGGAGGCCCAGGGTCTGCAAGTCGAGAGGGCCGGAGGGCTCCGCTGCGAGACCGGCGGGAACGGCGTCCGCCGCCGCGCCGGGTCTCGGGAGGGCTCCCGGGACCGCAGCCGCGAGCGCAGCCGCGAGATCGGAGATCTGCACCGGCTTGCTGAGGTAGTCGTCCATCCCTCCCGCCAGGCAGCGTTCCCGGTCTCCGGCCATGGCGTGAGCGGTCATTGCCACGATGCGCGGTTGGCCACCGCCGAGCGAGAGCTGGCGGATGCGGCGGGTCGCTTCCAGGCCGTCCATCTCGGGCATCTGGATGTCCATCAGGACCAGGTCGTAGGCTTGGCGCTGCAGCGCCGCCAGGACTTCCAGCCCGTTGGCGGCGACGTCGGCGCCGTAGCCAAGGTGCCCGAGCAAGCCCAGCATCACCTGCTGGTTCACGCGATGGTCCTCGGCCACCAGAATGCGCAGCGGGCGTGCAGGATGGCGCGCCAACTCACGGCTGGGCTCCGGCGTACCGGGCTGGCGCAGGATGCCGGCGGCGGCCTCGCCGACCAGGGTGAAGTAGAAGGTCGATCCCTGGCCGAGAACGCTCTCGGCCCAGATCCTGCCTCCCATCAGCTCCGTCAGGCGCCGGCTGATGGCGAGCCCAAGGCCCGTGCCGCCGTGTTTGCGGGTCAGCGAGCCGTCGAGCTGGTGAAAGTCGACGAACAGCCGGTCGAGCTCCTGGCTGGGGATGCCGATGCCCGTGTCGCTGACGGCGAAGAGGACCTCGCAGCGGCCGTCCTGCAACGGTCGGGCGGACACCGCGATCCGCACCTCGCCCTGAAGCGTGAACTTGACGGCGTTTCCCAGCAGGTTGACGAGGATCTGGCGGGTGCGGGCGAGGTCGCCTACGAGGGCCTCCGGGGTCTCGGGTGCGAGAGTGCGGTGCAGCGTGAGCCCCTGTTTGGCGGCCAGCGGGGCGACCATTTCCAGGCTCTCGGCGACCACCGCGTCGACGTTGAACGGCGCGCGATCGATCGTCACCTTTCCCGACTCCATCTTGGACAGGTCGAGGATGTCGTTGATCAGCACCAGCAGCGCCTCGCCGCTCGTCCGGATGGTCTCCACATAGTCCTGCTGCGTCGCCGAGAGGCGGGTGCCCAACAAAAGGGAGGTCATGCCGATGACGCCGCTCATGGGAGTGCGGATCTCGTGGCTCATGTTGGCCAGGAACTCGCTCTTGGCGCGGCTCGCGGCGAGGGCGCCCTCCTGAGCTTTCTGGAGGGCGGCTGTGCGCTCGCGCACCTGCTCTTCGAGGTTGGAGCGCAGCCCGTCGAGCTCGTCGTGGACGCGCTGGAAACGGTTGGAGAGGGAGTAGCTCATCGCCGCCAGCGCCGCGGCAAAGCCGAATGGAGGCAGCGAAACCGGGCTCCGCCAGGGAATGGGAAGCGCCGGACCGGCAAATTCGATGAGCACCGCGGCGACCAGCGCCACGCCGCTGAGGGCCAGGATGCGGGCCTCGGCGTCTCCCCGCCAGCTCTCTCGCGCGACGAGGACCACAGCCGCCGCCAGCAACGGCAGAAGCCAAAGGTTGCGGAGGTCCTGGCTGGCGACCACCAGGCGGGGGTCGGGCCAAAGGGCGATCAGCAGGGCCAGCGCGACGTGGGAAAGCTGATAGGCGCGCAGCCACCGCGAGATGGGGCGCGAGAAGAAGGTCCAGAGGAACTGAATCGCCAGCGCGGCGGCGGCGTGCCCGGTGAGATCACTGGCGCGCTTGGCCAGGTCGAACCGGTCGGTGAGTTGGTAGATCCAATAAGAGCTGGCGAAGGTGTTGGCGGCGAAGCACAGGGCCAGGAGGCCGAACCAGAGATGCCCGATCTCTTTTCGGCGGCGGAGGTAGAGCACGACATGGTAGGGGGCCGCGGCCAGGAAGAGGGCGACGAGGAGGAGCAGCGGAAGCTCCGCCAGCAAGCTCTTCTTCCATGCGAGGTCGACCTTGTCTTTGAGCGCCCGGTAGTCGCCCAGCGCCAGGGAGGTGTCCACCGGACCGGCCTCAGGGTCTCCGTCCGCAATCCAGGCCACCCGCCGCACCCGCAGCGCCAAGGCCAGTCTGCCGTCCTGACCCACCGCCTCCCGGGGAATGGGGATGACCTCGGCGCGACTCACCGGAAGCTTCAACGGCCAGCCGGCGGAGCTGCCGGCGAGGCGGCCCGCGGCATACACCTGGTAGGCGCCGTACGGAGTGGAGCCGCCGAGCAGCACGCCGAGCTGCCCGTGGCCGGCGGCGAGCTGCGCCGCGGCGTCCAGCGACACCACACGCCGAAACCAGACCTTGCCGTCGACGCCGGTGTAGCCCTGTTCCTTCCAGGTGCCAGGAAGCGGGACGGTCTTCCAGGCCGAGTCGTCGTAGCCGGGATTGGCCCAGCGGGGGTCGTCGCCTGCCTTCGATTTCCAAAGCTCGGGCCGCGCCGTCTCCCTGGCCGGCTGCGTAACCCCGGCGGTGGGGAAGAGAAGCAGGGCCGCGAGCAGCGCCATGGCGCCGCGAAGGTCGGTAGGCATGAAGGTTGCGGCAAGTATAGCTCGGACGCCTTTGTAGGGCCGTGCTAAAATCCTCAAAGCGCTATGAGTATTGGCTTCGGCTCCGTCCTCGAATCGCTGCTGACTACTGAATAGGAGAACAGGATGGACAGACTATTCCCTTCCAGGTGGCGTCAAGCGGGACCTTCCTCGGTGGCGATCCTCGCCGCCGTCCTTTTCGCGGTGGTTGCGATGGGTGGGGGCGCTGGCTGGGGAGCGACGCTCCCCGTGGATTCCGCGCAGGCGCCCCAGACTTTCGGCATCACCCTGCCCCAGCACGTCGCCAAGTCCCTGAAGCCCGTCCGGCTCGCGCCGTCCGAGCAGGCGGGGCTGGCCCTCGCCGCGATTCCCGAGGTTCGCCTCGCGGCCATCGACCGCGACGCGGTCCTCAAGGCTGACGCGATGAACGAGCGGACGGGCCAGACCAAGCTGCTGCGCTTCGCCGTCGCCCGCGACGTCCGGGTCACCGCCGCCAACGGCAGCTGGCACGACGCCGGAGGGGGAACGCGGCTGTGGGTTGGCGACGTCGTCTCCTCCGAGGCGCTCGGCCTCCGGCTCCACTTCAACAACGTCAATCTGCCGGCAGGCGCCGAGCTGGCGGTGTACGCCGTCCACGACCAGTCCAGCGCCGGAGGCACGGTAGCGAATGGTTTTCCCGGCTTCGACCCGGAGCGCCAGCTCGAGCTCCATCAGGCCTCGGACGAGACGGCCGGCAGCACGGACTTCTGGACCGGCACCCTGCCGGGCGAGCGCGCGCGCATCGAGTACCTGGCTCCCGCGGGCGCCGCCGCCGAGCTCCCGTTTGCGGTCGACAGCTTGCAGCACGTTTACCTCGACCCGGTGGCAAGGCTGGCGAAAAGCCTGATCCAGCGGGAGGCCGGCGACTGCCACAACGACGTGACCTGCTTTCCCGAGTGGGCCGACGCGGCCAAGTCGGTCGCCGGTCTGGGGATCCTCGTCGCCGGCGGCAGCGCCTTCTGCACCGGCCAGCTCATCAACGACCAGGCGGGCGATTTCACGCCCTACTTCCTGACCGCGCACCACTGTCTCAGCACGCAGAAGGACGCCAAGAACAGCGAGTTCTTCTGGCTCTACCAGACCGATACCTGCAACGGTACGCCGCCGGCCATCGAGAGTGTGCCGCACTCGCAAGGCGCGACGCTCGTCTCCAGCAACGCCAGCTCCGATTACACCTTGATGATCGTGGAAGGCGCCTTGCCGGACAGCCTCTTCTGGTCCGGCTGGACCTCGACGCCGGTCGCCAACGGCACCGACGCCGCGGGCATCCATCACCCCGAGGCGGACTTCAAGCGCATCAGCTTCGGCTTCAAGGACGAGAGCTCCGCCTGCCCGAGCGCCAACTTCGACCGCATCAGCTGGACGAGCGGCGTCACCGAGCCGGGCTCGTCCGGATCGGGCATCTTCCGGGTGGACACCCACCAGCTCTTTGGCCAGCTGCTGGGCGGTCCCTCGTTCTGCGGCGCCGACGCCGGCAGCCTCTTCGATTGCTACGGCGCCTTCGCCGCCACCTATCCGCAGGTCAAGAATCCCTTGCGCAAGGGGTGGGACGACGCCTCGGAGCCCAACAACACCTGCGCCCAGGCGCGGATCGTCGCCACCGGCACGCTGAAGAACCGGATCGTCAAGGTGCTCGATCCCGACTGGTACAAGCTCAAGGTACGGCCCGGCAAGACCATCACCGTCCGCGTCAACTTCGTCGACGCCAACGGCGACGTCGACCTCGATCTCTTCGGCGCGGACTGCGGTGCGGAGCCCTTGGCCACCTCGCGGACCAGCAACAACCAGGAGATCGTCGAGTGGACCAACCGGACCGGCCAGGCGGCTTTCTTCGCCTGGAAGGTCTACCTTGCCTCCGATACCCGGAACACCTACAGCTTGACGGTCTCCATCCGCTGAGCTCCATTCCCGGGCTCGGACTCCACGTCCGGGCCCGGCGAATCGCTGCAACTTCCGGCGCCGTGGTAAAATCCTCCAACATTTCGTGAGTAGCTCCCGCAGCCCGGCTTCCGGCTGGCGCTCTCCAGCTACGAGAAGGAGAACTGGATGGACAACTTCATGAGTCGTGGACGGCGCCAGGCCGGCCGTCTGTTGGCGATCGGGCTCTGCACCGCGATGAGCGCGAGCGCTGGATGGGCGGCGACGCCGGTCGCGGACGAGGCGCAGACTCCCCAGACCTTCGGCGTCAGGATGCCTACTCGCAGCTGGAAGACCGAGAAGCCGGTCCGGCTGATGCCTTCGGAGCGGGCGGGTATCACCCTCGTCGCCGTCCCGGAGGTCCGGCTCAAGGCCGTCGACCGTGACGCCCTGCTCCGAGAGGATGCGCTGAACGAGCGCGAGAATCGGACCAAAATCACGCGCTTCGGCGTCGCCCGTGACGTCAAAGCGACGATCGGCGACGGCAACTGGTACGACATCGCAGGCGGCGCCCGGATGTGGGTGGCGGACGTCGTTTCGACCGAGGCGCTCGGCATCCGGCTCCACTTCAAGGACGTTCATCTGCCGGCCGGCGCCGAGCTGGCGGTCTACGGCCCCAATGACCGCTCCGGTGCCGGGGGTACGCTCAAGAACGGTTTCCCGGCGTTCGATCCGGACCGCTACGTGGAGCTATACCAGGGCTCGGAGGCTCAGGGCCTGCGCACCGACTTCTGGACCGGCACCGTGTCGGGTGAGCGGGTGCGCGTCGAGTACCTCGCCCCGGCCGGCGCCGCGAGCTCCGAGCTGCCGTTCGCCATGGACAGCCTGCAGCACCTCTACCTCGACCCGGTGGAGAAGGTGGCGCTGAGCCTGATGAAGAGCAAGGCGGCAGGCCCGTGCCACAACGACGTCACCTGCTTCCCGGAGTGGGCGGACGTGGCCAAGTCGGTCTCCGTGATCGGCATCATCTTCAACAACGGCACGGGCTTCTGCACCGGCCAGCTGCTCAACAGCCAGGCGGGGGACTTCACGCCCTACTACCTGACGGCGCATCACTGCCTCAGTACGGCGCAGGACGCGGCCAACACCGAGTTCTTCTGGTTTTACCAGACCTCGACCTGCAACGGGAACCCGCCGTCGATCGACAGCGTTCCCCGTTCCGAGGGCGCGACGCTGCAGTCGACCAGCGCCACCTCGGATTACACGCTGCTGATGGTGGAGGGCGCGCTGCCGGACGGCGTGTTCTGGGATGGCTGGACGTCGGCGCGGATCGGCGACGGCACCGACGCCGCCAGCATCCATCACCCGCAAGTGGACTTCAAGCGCATCAGCTTCGGTTTCAAGGACCAGAGCTCGGCGTGCCTGGACGTCAACAACTTCGTCCGCATCAGTTGGACGGACGGCCCGACGGAGGTCGGCTCCTCCGGCTCAGGGGTCTACCGGGCCGATACGCACCAGCTCTTCGGCCAGCTCCTGGGCGGTCCGTCGGCCTGTGGCAATGAGACTTTCGATTGCTATGGAGCCTTCGCCGCGACCTATCCGAAGATCAAGAATCTGCTGAAGGCGGGCTCGGACGACAACTCGGAGCAGAACGACTCCTGCGCCAAGGCGCGCAATGTCGCCAAGGGCACGCAGCGCGGCCGCATCGTCAAGGTTTTCGATCCCGACTGGTACCGGATCAGCGTGCCGGCACACAAGACCGTCACGATCCATCTTTCTTTCTTGAACGCCAACGGCGACATCGACCTCGACTTTTTTGGCTCGACCTGCGGAGGGGGGCCAATCGCCTCCTCGCGCTCGACCGACGATCAAGAAGAGGTCAGTTTGACCAACGTCTCGAACAAAGCCGCCGTCGCCATCTGGCAGGTTTATCTCGCCGACGACACTCGCAATAGCTACGACCAGACAGTTTCGATCCACTGAGATCCAAGAGCCGCCGGGCTCGGACCTGACTCCGAGCCCGGCAAAGTCTTGCCGCCGATCACCGTTCCCCTCCACGCCCCAGAGCTGGCGCCTGGCCGCTGGGTTCAGGGTCCCGAAATCTCCATCGCGTTCTCGCGCGGCGCCGTGGTTCTGGTCGATTTCTGGGAATCGACGTGCGTCAACTGCCTGCGGACGCTGCCTTATCTCAAAGCTTGGTATGAGCGCTACGCGGGACGCGGGCTCGTCATCGTCGGCGTTCACACGCCGGAGTGGGACTTTTCGGCCGATCCGGAGCTGGTGGCGGCGGCCGTGCGAGCCGAGAGAATTCCCTACCCGGTGCTCCTCGACGAGGATCGCGGCACCTGGCTGCGTTTCGCCAATCACTACTGGCCGGCTCACTACCTGATCGATGCCCGCGGCTACCTGCGCTACGAGCACTTCGGCGAGGGGGCCTATGGCGAAACCGAGGAATGGATCCAGCGCCTGCTGCGCGAGGCCGGAGACCTTGCGGCGATGCCCGAGCTGCTGGAGGCGGTGCGGGCGGAGGACCGTCCCGGCGCCGTCTGCTACCCGGCGACGCGGGAGATCCACCTCGGCTTTCATCGCGGCAAGCTCCTCGCCCCCGAGGGTCCGGCGCCGCCGGGAATGTTCACCGCCCGCGGCCTCTGGCGTCACGAGGCGGAATACCTGGAGACCCGCGAGCCGGGAGCGGAGCTGGACCTGCTCTGCGACGCCTCCGGCGTGAACCTGGTGCTGGAGCCGGAAGGCGAGCTGGAGATCGAGATGGACGGCGAGCCCGTACCGTTGATGGAGCGCGGCGCCGATGTCGTGGAGCGCGACGGCCGCACCTTCGCCGTCTGGGAGCGTGCGCGCATGGTACGGCTGGTGAGCTCAGCCGTCTTCCGCCGGCGCCACCTGGTGTTGCGGTTTTCGCAGCCGGGAGTGCGGGCCTACGCCTTCAGCTTTTCGACCTGTGAGGTGCCACCGTGATGGGCCATACCTTTCCGGTACTCCGGGTGCCGCTTGAGGAATGCCTGGATGAAGGGGCAGGTGGGGATAAACCGCGCTCCCTGCTCCTTGATCAGGTCGAGCGTGCCCTGCACGAGCTGCTCGGCAACCCCGTGACCGCGCAGGTCCTCGGGCACGAAGGTGTGCAGGAGGTTGTAGACGTCGCCAGCGTGCGCGTATTCGATGTGGGCCTCGTGACCGTCCACGATGGCGTAGAACTTCTTCGCCGCTTCATCGTTCAGGATTTGCATTGGCTTGTCTCCTGTGCCAGGCGTCGCGGGCGTGCACGGCGAGATCGGGAAAATCGCTGAAGAGCCCGTCCACTCCCAAGGCGAAAAACTGTTCGTACTCGCGCTCCGGCCGGCCCGCGTAGCCGGGAGCGAGGAAAGGCTCCTCTCTACGGAAGGTCCAGGAATGGACGGCGAGGCCCGCGCGGTGGGCGTCCGCGATCAGCGAGGTGGGGGGCCGGAGACGCCCGTCCGGCCCGGCGGGAACGATCAGCCGCTTGTTCGGCCCAATGCCGTCCGCATACTCGGCGATGGCGGCCAGGCCGCGCGGCGTGGCGAGGTCGTCGTAGGTGCGCGGATCGCCGGCCACGGCGAAATCCCACGGCTGGCCCTTGGCGTCCAGAAGCTGGATGAGCGGCAGATCCGTGCGCCGCCGCAGTGCCTGGAGGTTGCCGGTCTCGAAGGACTGAATGAAAACGGGGGCCTTCGGTCCGTGGTAACCATGAGTTTCCAAAGCCGCCAGCAAGGGATCTTCCAAGGGCAGGCCCAGTGATCGGAAGAAGCTGGGGTGCTTGGTTTCGGGATAGACGCCAATCGTTCTCCCGATCTCCTGGCTCCTTCTCTGGGCGAGCGCCAGGACGTCGTCAAAGCGTGGGATCTTGAAGCGGCCATCGTGCTCGTGACTCCGGAACGGATGGCGTTCGCGGGCGCGCAAGGTGGCGATCTCGGCGAAGGTGAAATCCACGGTGAACCAGCCCACGACCTCGTGGCCGTCGATCTGCCGGGTGGTCTTCCGGCCGGCGAATTCCGGATGATCGGCCACGTCGGTGGTCTTCGAAAGCTCGCTCTCATGGCGCGGGATGAGCACTCCGTCCCTGGTGATCACGAGGTCGGGCTCGATGAAGTCCGCGCCCATGGCGATCGCCAGCTCGTAGGACTCGAGAGTGTGCTCGGGCCGGTAGCCGCTGGCGCCGCGGTGGCCGATGACCAGGGCTTTCCCGCTCATGGCGCGAGCCCCTCGTAGTCGGCCGGCGTATCCACGTCCCACACCACGCCGGGGTCGTCCACCGGCACCTCGATCAGCTGGGCCTCGTGGCGATCGCGGAGCTGCTTCAGGCCGACCTCTGGATCGAGCAGGAGGATTTCCGGAATCAGCGCCGGCGCGATGGCCAGCGGATGTCCCCGTTTGCCCTGATAGACCGGCACGGCGAGAAGCGCCTCCGGGGCAGCCATCCGGCGTAGCACCTCGGCGACGGACTCGGGGCGCAGGCGGGGAAGATCGGCGGGAGACATCAGAAGGACGTCGCCCCGCCGGGCGAGGGCGTCCGCTCCGCCCAGGGCGGCGATTCCCTCCTGGATGCTGGAGAGCATTCCACGCTCGGGAGCCGGATTGACCGCCGTCGCGACCCCCGCCTGCCGCGCCCAGGTCCGCAACTCGCCGTCGTCGGCCGCGGTGACCAGGACGATGCCATCCACGCCGCCGGCTCGCAGGGCGCTCACCACCGCCGCCACCAGCGGTGCGCCACGGAAGGGGAGGAGGAGCTTCGGCCTCCCCATGCGGCGGGAGGCGCCGGCTGCGGGAAGAACGGCGATGGCGGATTCAGCCATGAGCGAAGGGCTTCAGAGCCGCCGGGCCAGCACGATCGTCCGGTCGTCGGCGAACGGCACGCCGCGGGCGAAGGTCTCCAGATCATTCTCCAGGGCCGCCGCCAGCATGGCGCAAGATTCCCGGCGGTGGCGGGCGCAGGTCTGTTTGATCCGCTCCAATCCGTACTCTTCGTCGTCCGGGTCTGCGGCTTCGGCGATGCCGTCGGTGTAGAGCACGAGGAGGTCTCCGGGTGCCAGCGCCGTCTCGGCGGCGCGGTACGGCGCGCTGGCGAGAAGCCCGAGGGGAACGCCGGTGGGACCCAGCTCTTCGACCTCGCCTCCGGCGCGTACGACCAAGCCCGGATTATGTCCTGCGTTGGTGTAGCGCAGGCGCCCGGAGGCGGTCTCCAGCACCGCGAGCAGGGCGGTCGCGAACTTCTCCGGCGGCGTCCGCCGGTGGAGGAGCCGCGACAGGCGAACGCAGATTTCGTCCGGCGGCAGCCCATCCTCCACCGGACCGGCGGAGAAGGCCTGCAGCGAGGCGGTGAGAAGCGAGGCCGCCACGCCCTTGCCGGAGACGTCGGCGATCATCAAGACCAGCTCGCGATCCTCAGCCCGCGGCACCACCTCGTAGTAGTCGCCCGACACGACGCGGGACGGGAAGTTGGCGCCGTACAACTCCCAGCCGGCGATCGCCGGCAACTCGCTGGGCAGCAGGGCGACTTGGATGCGCCGGGCGAGAGCCAGCTCCTCCTCCAGCCGCCGCCGCTCCTCGGCCTCCAGCACCAGCCTGAGGTTGCGCAGATGCAGCGCCGCTACCGCCGCCAGCGACACCAGCAGCTCCAGATCCTCCTCCGCGAACTGGCGCACCTGCAGCCGCGATTCGAGGACGATCATCCCCAGCGATCCCTCCGGGCCCAGCAGCGGCGCGGCGATCATGCTGCGCACGCCGGAGAAGAGAATGCTGGGCGCCCCGGCGAAGCGCACGTCCGTCAGGGCGTCGAGCACCAGGGCCGCCATGTTCTTCTCGGCGACCTCGCGCACCAGGCTGCGGGAGAAGCGCATCTCCGCGAGGTCGCTGGCGACGGAACGGACGGCCGCCGGCCGCAGCTCGCCGTCGGCCTCCTTGAGGAGGATGGCGCCGCGGTCGGGCCTGAAGTGATCGATGGCGCGCTCGAGAATCAGTCCCAGGAGCCCTTCCAGGGAGAGCGACTGGCCGAGAGCCTGGTGGATCTCGTTCAACAGCCTCAAGCGGTCGGCGTAGCGCCGCAGACCGGCTTCGCCCTGCGCTTGGGCGGCGTCGGCGGAGCCCTGGCGATCGAGCACCTCGGCGGCGCTCCTGAAAACCGTGCCGTCCTCCAGGAAGTCGTCGACTTGCGTAACCCGATGCGCGCGAGGAGCTTCCTCCACGAGCGTCAGCAGGCTGCCACAGATCTTGACGGTGTCCCCCGGGCCGATGGGCGACGGCGCCAGGACTTTCTCACCGTTCAGCAGTGTGCCGTTGCGGGAACCGAGATCCTCGATGTAGACCGTCGAGCCCATCCGGAAAAAGCGCGA
Source organism: Thermoanaerobaculia bacterium (assembly GCA_035472915.1). Classification (GTDB taxonomy): domain Bacteria; phylum Acidobacteriota; class Thermoanaerobaculia; order Multivoradales; family UBA5704; genus DATARR01. The sequence goes on along the minus strand of DATIOS010000417.1, from coordinate 429 downwards.
ATGCCGGCGCGAGAGGAATGGATCGGTCAGCGTCAGGTCGGCGTCGGCGGCCCGGCCGACGACCAGCGAGTCTCCCAGGAAGGAGTGATCGAACGGCAATCCCTCCGGGGGGACGATATGGAGCTTCAGCATGGCGGCGCCATTCTAGCCCGTCGGGCGCAGTCCCGTAATCGACCTCTGAAGACACTCTAAAGACATGGAATATGCAACTTATCAGGCGGATGCACGGGGAGCGATCGCTGCCGCGCGGGTCCAGGCGGCAGGGGAGGGCAAACGGGTGGCGGTGGTCTTCGGGTCCGACTGGTGCCCGGACTGCGAAGCCTTCAAGTCGGCTCTGAGCCACCGGCTGGTGTCGCCGATCGTCGATCCCAGCTTTGTCGTCGTCAAGGTCTCGGTGGGCAACCGCGACCGCAACCTCGACCTGATGGC